>JAFYNU010000502.1 GCA_017547975.1 Clostridia bacterium | reverse complement strand
GGAATACGTAGGAAGCTTTGAAGGGGTGATTCCCAATCTGCTCCGCCGATATAACGAAACCAATTCCGACGGAATCCGGGAATACGTGGAAAGTATCATGGTTCCTAAGGTATGCAATAGCTGCGGCGGTGCGCGATTGAAAAAAGAGGCGTTGGCTGTAAAGATCGGTGAAAAGAATATATCGGAATTTACCGAACTCAATATTGAGGAAGCCATTGCGTTCCTGAAAAAGCAAACCTTTCAGCCTCGTTTTGCTCTGGTTGCCGAGAAACTGATAGGGGAGGTTCTTAGCAGACTTTCCTTCCTGCGGGACGTGGGCCTGGGCTACCTGACCCTTGCAAGAGGAGCCGGAACCCTTTCCGGGGGAGAAAGCCAGAGAATTCGTTTAACCACCCAGTTGGGCTCTGCTTTGACGGGCGTTCTGTATATTCTGGACGAACCGAGTATTGGACTTCATCAAAGAGATAACGACAAACTGATTGCCACGCTAAAACACCTTCGGGATATTGGCAACACCGTCCTTGTGGTGGAGCATGATGAGGAAACCATGCGTCAGGCTGATTTCCTGGTGGATGTGGGGCCGGGAGCGGGTGCTGAGGGGGGCAAAATCGTCAGCGCCGGAACGCCAAAAGAGGTGGCCGATTGCGAAGAATCTCTCACGGGCCGATATCTCTCCGGGCGGGAATCCATCCCGGTTCCGAAGGAGCGAAGGAAGGGCAACGGCAAGTATCTAACCGTAAAAGGAGCCCAGAAGAACAACCTGAAGAATATTTCGGTCTCTTTCCCGCTTGGCAAGTTTATTTGCGTGACCGGAGTATCGGGCTCGGGTAAGTCCACCCTGATACACGATATTCTTTATCAGGCACTCCAAAACCACTTTGGCGTGATTGCCAGAAAACCCGGAGACCACAAAGCGTTGGAGGGGGTAGAGGCCATTGATAAGGTTATTCACATCAACCAATCGCCCATTGGCCGTTCTCCAAGATCCAATCCGGCCACCTACACCGGGTTCTTTACCGATATCCGTGAGCTTTATGCCAGCATGCCGGAAGCGAAAGCAAGAGGATATGGAAAAGGCCGTTTCTCTTTCAATGTGAAGGGGGGACGCTGTGAAGCCTGTGAAGGGGATGGGCTGAAAAAGATCGAGATGAATTTCCTGGCGGACGTGTACGTCCCCTGCGAAGTATGCCGGGGCAAACGATATAACCGGGAAACGCTGGAAGTCAAGTATAAAGGGAAAAACATCAGCGACGTATTGGATATGACTGTGGCGGATGCGGTGGTGTTCTTTGAAAATATGCCGCGTCTAAAGGCTAAGATACAGACGTTGTTGGACGTGGGATTGGGCTATATGACATTGGGGCAAACCTCAACCACCATATCCGGCGGGGAAGCCCAACGGGTTAAGCTTGCCACCGAACTTTTACGTCCGGCAACAGGCAAAACCTTCTATATTCTGGACGAGCCTACTACCGGTCTCCATTCGGAAGACGTGAAGAAGCTGATTGGCGTACTCAATCGTCTGGTGGATGCGGGCAATACGGTTCTTGTCATAGAGCATAACCTTGACGTGATCAAAACCGCCGACCATATCATCGATCTTGGGCCGGAAGGCGGCGAAAACGGAGGCCGTGTGATCGCCCAGGGGACACCGGAACAGGTGGCTATGGTAAATGGGTCCTATACCGGCAAGTACCTTCGGAAAATGCTGGGACTTTAAGGCGAATCCCCGATATTATCAACAAAAGTCGATTCTTTGCCGCCCCGATATTAGGTTGCTTTTTTCCTTGAAAAAAAGGAGAAAACAGAGTATAATAAATAATTGGGTATTCTTTCCGTTTCGGAAGGGATCATTGTTTGGATTGATTTGACTCTCACATATTGGAGGAATGATTTTTGGATCATCAGAATTTACGAAATATTGCCATCATTGCCCACGTTGACCACGGCAAAACCACGCTGGTGGACGAGCTGTTTAAGCAGAGCGGTATCTACCGTGCCAATCAGCAGACGGTAGACCGTGTTATGGACAGCAATGCCCTGGAACGTGAACGCGGCATTACCATTCTTGCAAAGAATACCGCCGTTATGTATGGCGATACCAAGATCAATATTGTTGATACTCCGGGCCACGCCGACTTCGGCGGGGAAGTGGAACGTATCCTGAAAATGGTAAACGGTGTTCTGCTCTTGGTGGATGCCTTTGAAGGCCCCATGCCCCAGACCCGTTTCGTTCTGTCCCGCGCCCTGGAACTGGGTCACAAGGTTATTGTCGTCATCAACAAGACCGACCGCCCCGATGCCCGTGTGGATGAAGTCATTGACGAAGTTCTTGAACTCCTCATGGAACTGGATGCCACCGGTGAACAGCTGGATGCTCCCATCATCTATGCATCCGGCCGCAACGGCACCGCTTCCACCGATCCCCATCAGCTTGGCACCGATTTCCGCCCGCTTTTTGACATGATCGTCAACTACTTCGATCCCCCCGAAACCAATACCGAAGCCCCCTTCCAGATGCTGGTTTCTGCCATCGACTACAACGATTACGTTGGCCGTATTGCGATTGGTCGATTGG
>JAFYNU010000501.1 GCA_017547975.1 Clostridia bacterium | reverse complement strand
TACGAGGATGCTCACCTTCTGGTGGTCAACAAACCCCGGGGCATGGTGGTTCACCCTGCCGCAGGAAATGAAGACGGTACCCTGGTGAATGCCCTGCTTTACCATTGCGGTGACAGCCTTTCGGGTATCAATGGAGTTCTCCGTCCCGGGATCGTACATCGCATTGACAAGGACACCAGCGGGCTATTGATCGTGGCAAAATCCGATGACGCCCACAGAGGACTTGCCGAGCAGATTCAGGTCCATTCCTTCGATCGCTAGTATGAGTGCCTGGCTTTCGGCCATTTCAAAGAGTCCACCGGGACTCTTTCCTACCCCATCGGACGCCACCCGGTGGATCGGAAAAAAATGGCAGTGATCGCCGGCGGACGAGATTCGATTACCCATTTTGAAGTACTTCGGGAGTATCCCTCATCCAAGGTAACGCATTTACGGCTCAAACTGGAAACCGGACGTACCCATCAGATTCGGGTACATCTTTCCCACATCGGTCATCCGGTCATTGGTGACCCGGTGTACTGTAACCGAGCCTCCCAGGAGGTTTTCAAAACCTTTGAAGGCCAATGTCTCCATGCCAAAGCCATCGCTTTCGTCCATCCCATTACCGGAGAACGACTCTCCTTTGAATCCGAACTTCCTGATTATTTTACCGAACTTTTGGAAAAAGCCGAAAACAGAGAGAAATAAGTGAAGAAAACCGTGAAGCATTTCGCTTCACGGTTTTCTGTTTCTCGTTTAGTTATTCGTGCGCTGAGCCAATCCACGAATGGATGATAGCACGAAATCGTGGCTTTCCACGGTTACGATACTGTCACAGTATTCGCACTTTGCGGTCTGGTTGATGTTCATGGGTGCTCCGCAATTGGGACAGTTGACCACCTTCATCTCCCCTTCCGGGTCGGTAGTCTGCCCGGTGGGCCGGGTCAAATCCCATTCGTAGGTCATGAACTTTTCTGCTGTTTTACTTCCGGAAACCAATTCGCCGGTTTCATCGTTTACCGTGTAGTCCACGATTCTGGTATTCACGGTTGCGACAATATGATCGTCTCCGCCAGCCTGATAGTATCCGTTCAAAACAACACCCAACACGGCAATGCGCTCCACGTAATTGGTCTGGCCATTGCGACGCAGAGCGTCAATCTGGCGCTCCAGCTGCGCAAACAACGCATCGGTGAAATAGGGACGCAGACTGTCCAAATTTTTGTCCTGACACGCATTCTGCATCTGCACGTACAGATTCGCAAGCTTTTCCTTCAAATCCGCCTGGTTGAAATTGGGATCCAAGTTCGAATAGGCAGAAATCGGAGAAAGATTTCTCGTATCTTCCGGTCTTTGAATATTGATCGGTCTTGCCTGCTTGTTTGTTGCTTGCTTGCTGTTCTTCGCATTCTTCATAATCAAGTAGAACACGATAATGATTATGATAACGGCACCGATGGAAATTCCACCACCGCCCAGGCTGTCGCCGCCACCACCATACCCGGATCCGTTTCCGAAGAAGATATAGTCATCGTCGTCCTCGTATCCGTAATCGTTGTCGTCGTAGCCATAATCATAATCATAGCCGTAGTCACTATCCCCAGAAAAGCCGCCCAAATCGGCAGCTGCCGGTAACGATGTCATACCGACCAGGAAGAGAATCAGCAATATCCCGCAAAATCTCTGAAACC
This sequence comes from Clostridia bacterium, assembly GCA_017547975.1. Lineage (GTDB taxonomy): Bacteria > Bacillota > Clostridia > Oscillospirales > QAMX01 > RUG11797. The sequence continues at coordinate 2,611 of JAFYNU010000501.1, read as the reverse complement.
ATTTTTTCATATCATATCTCCCCTGCTTTAGGGTTTTTTGAGAAAACTCAGGCTTCGAAGGTGTAGGTTCTGCTCCACGTCATCTCCTCACCCGGAGCCAGATTGATATCAATAAAAGCTTCGGGGGAAATCACGTACTTGGTACCCCAAACAGCCATGTAAGGTGCGTCAAAGGAGTCGGTTTCCGAAACAGATACACCGGTGGTCTCTTCGGTCAGCTTCCAATGAGCCCCGTTTACCGGCTTCATATCGTATCCCTTGGCGTAGAATGCGCGGCCTTCGAAGGTCTTATTGAAGGTGATCACGTTATTTTCAAATTCCATCTCACTCTGACGAACCTTTGCTGCTTCATACATCGCCCGATCCGGAGAGAAGGCAACTTCCGCTTTATAGGTAGGCCCGATGTATTTGCCGTCGATGCAGCAGAAATTATGGACGTATTCTTCGGTAACGATGGTCTTGCTGCCCGTATTTACCAGGCGATAATCGATGGTCATGGTATTGCCTTCCACCGACACCTTTTTGTAAAGCTCGGATGCATAACCATTGACATCGGGATTCACTGCCTTGAAGGAGGCATAATCCACACCGGCTTCGTAGGTAATTTCGGCCGGATCGCTGATCACGTGAGAAACCATGTGAAGGCCGCCCTTGTGGCCGCCCTGCTTAACAACGGTACCAATGCCGATTTTCATGTATCCTTCGCCAATTTCGGCTTCGTCGTAACCAATGGGGGTGTTCAGACCAAAATCATTGCAGAATCCGATACCGCCCGAGCCCAGGCCGGGAACCACATCTTCATAGGCGCAGAAGGTATGCTTATCGTCCAGGTAGACCTGCGTGATAAATCCGGTCCAGTCAAACCGGGATCCGGCATATACGGTGCCGGGTTTCGCGATTTCAACCAACAGGCGATCGCTCTTCAATCCAATATAAGCCTCTGTCAACATTTGATTTTCCTCCGATATGTATTATTTATAATTTGATGCTATGTGCCTTCTCGGCGCCCTTAACTTCGCCGAAAAGTTCAAATTTCCCTTCAAAAAGATGGATCATAGTACCATCATCCGCAAATATTTCGGCAGACATTCTGTCGATCAATACCGATACCTTGGTGGATTTTGCCTTATACACCTTATCATCCACCGCAATACCGCCATTCACTGCCCGGAAGATATGGCCATCCACTTCAACCGGATTTTGGAGATCGCTTTCAAACCAAATGGGAAGCCCTTCGGTAAGCGTTGTCATCCGATCGGTATACTCCTCTACCAGCGAAGCTTTCAGTTTGAGAATTCCTTCCTCATCCCGTACCAGTGACAGGACGCAGGGAACCGACATCTGACTTGTGAAAGGAGCTCCCTCAAATTGAATGGTTTCCCAGAACAGGATAATCCGTCTTCCCTTCGGCTCGTTATAGAAGGTCTGTGCGGCATAAAGTCTGGGGGACGCTTCTCTTGGAGACACTTCCCGTTCCACGTCATCAAAAACAAATCGGTTTCCATCGAAATCACCGAGCAAATACTTGTTACCCGCTTCCCAGAAGACCCATTTCTCATCTCCCTCGGGGGTAACCAACGGGAAGAAATCGGGACATTCATTGGCATTCGGGAAGGTTAACCGTTGTATCTCGGTCCAATCCTTCAGATTTTCCGAAGTGAATATTGCGTATTCTTCCCCAATGAGATATAGCGCAAGAATCCACTTTCCGCTCTTTTCGTGCCAGATTACCTTGGGATCCCGGTTTCCTTGCGCGAGATTCCGGATTACAGGATTTCCTTCGTATTTTTGATAATTCAGCCCATCGGTGGACCAGGCAAGATTTTGCGTGAACCCCGGCTCCCGATTATCGGCACAGGTGTAAATCAGGACGTGGGCATCCTTCCCAAATCCTGCGGTATTGTGGGCGTCCACCACCGCCGACCCGGAAAACATGGTCGCATCCAGGTTGTCGGGATACAGGGCGTCCTTCACCCAGGACCATTTCACCAGATCTTCACTTTCGGCGTAACCCCAGTGCATATTGCCCCATTGTTCACCAAAGGGGTTATGTTGGTAGAAAAGGCGATACTTCCCATTATAGAACGATAACCCATTGGGGTCATTGTGCCAACCCCAGGGAGAGGTAAAGTGCACCAGAGGACGCATATCCTCCCCTATATCATTCTTGGGCTCTTCTGTCAAAATAAGTTCGGTAATTTCAACTCCGCAATACTCTGCCGAAAGATTTTTCCCCATCCAGGGATGTAAATCGGCGTACATGTAGAATTCCGGAGCTTCCGGTTTATAATCCAGCTTGAAGGAATAGGTTGGGGTACCATCCATGCTCAGGGTCATTACTTTCGGTTCACCGGTTCCCACGCCAAGCTTCAAGTAACGGGATTGAATCTTCACCTGTCAATGCCCCCTTTGACATCCATTTTTGGAATCTGCTTGTTTTCATTATATCAAATCACGCCCCACATTGCAAGAATTTCCTTTCATTCATGATTTAATCTTTTTTTCGCATACTAAGAGAATCATTATAGAGAAGGATTCTTCTATGAATACATCACTACGACGATTTTTCAGAATTTTCTACCAAACCTTCACCAGTGAACACGTCGGCCGG
>JAFYNU010000001.1 GCA_017547975.1 Clostridia bacterium | reverse complement strand
GCCGACGATAAGGCCGAAACGGTTTATGAAATCGCTGACCTGGCCTACCACGTGATGGTTCTGATGGTGGAGATGGGTATCACCACCGAAGATATTCACCGGGAATTGGCTTCCCGTCACGTTATTGACCACAAGGTTAAACAGGAGAAGATGACCAAATGAATCTTTCCAATTACCACACCCACACCAACTATTGTGACGGGCGTGATACCCCCGAAGAAATGGTGGAAGCCGCCATTGCCCTGGGGTGCCCGGAGCTTGGTTTTTAGGAGCATTGCATGACAACTCTGCCCCCGGAAATCCTGTATGGTATGTCACCGGTCCAGTCAGCATCCTATCGGAAGGAAATCAACGACCTGAAGGCAAAATATGCGGGTAAAATCCGCATTCTTTGCGGCATTGAGCAGGATATTGACGTGGGTGCCCCGGAGGAAGGGTACGACTACGTCATCGGTTCGGTGCATCATCTGGTGCAGAATGGGGAATATTTCTCCATCGACCGCTCGGCAAAGGACCAGGATATTGGGGTGCAAAAGGGGTTTGGGGGCGATTACTACGCCTATGTGGAAGCCTACTACCAGTGCGTAGCCCGGGTGTATGAGGTGACAAAGTGCGACGTGATCGGCCACTTTGATCTGGTAAGCAAATTCAACGAGGGCAATTGCCGTTACGACCCGTCCCACCCCCGGGTGCGCCGGGCGGCGGAGGAAGCTTTGGACGTGTTGCTGAAGACACCTGCGATTTTCGAAGTCAATACCGGGGCCATTGCACGGGGATACCGAACCATGCCCTACCCGGAGGATTGGATGCTCCAAAAAATCGCCAAAGCCGGAAAGCCGGTGCTCCTCACCTCCGATTGCCACGACCGACGCAATCTCCTGTGCCGCATGGCGGAGGAAAAGGCACGTCTGAAGGCCATGGGAATCGAAGTTTTGGAAACCCTTGGAAAATAGGAAAAGAAAGGAAGCGATCCCGAAGGGGAGACGCTTCCTTTTTTCGTGAATATCGAGCAAAACATATGGCGTAGGATAACGGACTCCTCAGCCAGGAGAATTTCCTTACGGGGGAGACCGGTGAGAAAATTTTTGTCAACTCCATTGACTTTCTCGATATTCGAGAATATAATATAGGCAGAATACTCGATATTCGAGAATTGGAGGTGGACCATGTGGCAAGAGAAAAATATCAAACGCTGACGGAGCAAATGTTTTATACCTTGCTTTGCCTGAAAGATGAATGCTACGGCATGGATATTCTTGATCGTGTTCCTGCTATGACCAATCAAAGAGTCAATGTTGGCTCTGGTACGCTCTATACGCTTTTGGAGCAGTTTTTGGATGCAAAGATGATACGGGAAACCAAGGTTGAAGGCAGACGCCGAAGTTATATCCTTACCGATAAAGGCAGAGAAATGTTGGAAAAAGAATGCGCCCGCATCAGGGCGCAGTTGGCTGATTATCATATGATTTTCGGGAAGGAGGAAATCCAATGAAAAATACAAGAAGAAACTTTGCGTTCTTTTCGTTTTATGATCGTACCGGAATAGAGGCATATTTAGAAAGACAAGCGGAGAACGGTTGGATGCTGGATAAGACGTCTGCCTTCGGTTGGCATTTCCGTCGCATAGAGCCGAAGAAAATTCATTTTTCGGTTGTGTACTTCGCCAAGGCTTCTGCTTTTGACCCGGAGCCATCGGAAGCGCAGCTGGCGTTCCACGATTTTTGCGAACATGCCGGTTGGAAGTTGGCTGCCTCCAATGCACAGATGCAGATTTTCTACAATGAAGCACCTAACCCAACACCGATTGAAACTGATGCAACTTTGGAGGTATCCGCAATTCATGCCTCGACAAAGAAAAGTCATTTAACCAGTTATTATCTTTTGGCCGGCGTGGGAATATTGCAAGCAGCACTCTTTTTCTGGCGACTTATTTCTGACCCTATCGGTGTCCTCGCAAGCAATGCAAACCTGTTTTCCGGTATGTGTTGGATATTGATGTTAGCTCTTTCTGCTACAGAGATCGTCGGATACCATACATGGCATAAACGAGCAAAATCAGCCGCCGAGCTGGATGGCAGCTTTGTTGAAACAAAAGGACACCGAAATTTCCAGATCGTGATCCTGTGCATGATGCTGTTGGCGTTTGCGTTTCTTCTGATTTCTTATGGTGGAAGTAAAATGATGTTGATTGCATTTGCTTCTGTCGCAGTTGTTCTCGGTGTTACGGCGATCATCGTTTGCACTTCTGAACTGATGAAGAAAATGAAGTTATCGGCTAAAATCAATCGGAACATTACGATTCTTCTGACGCTTGTTCTCGCCTTTGGATTTACAGGTGTTTTACTAATAAGCGTTATTAGTAGAATCACTTCTTTCCTGCCGGAGAAAGTTCCCGTGGACACCTATGAATACAATGGATGGACTTTTGAGGTTTATCGTGATGAACTTCCCTTAACCATTGAGGATTTGATTGAAATAGATTATGATGGCTATTCTTATGAAATTCGAACTCTTGATAAATCTGTATTCATAGAGCAAAAGGAAGCCACTCAGCGTCCCCGTAAAGACGCACTTGTTCATCCGGATCTTGACTATTCTATCACTACAGTCAAAATGCCGTTCATGTACGAATTGTGTAAGAAAGCATTGCTTGATGACTTTGCGCACAATTATGGTCATCCCGAACCGGAAGATGATATGTGGGAAGAACATATCAAAATAGATGCCACTCCGTGGGGAGCTAATGAAGCGTATCAACTAAAACTTGGCGGCGAACTGCAACAGCGTTTCCTGCTCTGTTACGATAATTGCATCGTTGAAATTGACTTCGATTGGGATTGGCAATTGACATCGGAACAGATGACCGCTGTTGCGGAAAACCTTGGGAAGTAAAGTCGCCGGATGAAATCCCTGTTTTGCACAGGACACAGCATGAGAACGGTTGTCGGTATGCGGCTGATAAATGAAAGCAATACAATGCGAATGCTTGTTTGATATGAAACAGACGGTTGAAAAACCAACAACAAATAGGGCCTGGATTTCAGCACGTATCCCTGCTACAATAGAGTCACACCGGTGAAAAAATAATTTGGAGGACGTTATGCAGATTGCGCTTGCGGAACAATTGAAATATTATCGCCGTCGGGATAACCGGACGCAGGAAGACTTGGCTTTGGCCCTGGGAGTGACCTCCCAGGCGGTGTCCCGTTGGGAAACCGGGACTTGTTACCCGGACATGGAACTGATCCCCGTGATTGCCAACTACTTTGGGGTCTCCATTGACGAACTCTTTGGCTATCATGGGGAACGAGAGGCGAAAATCAACGATCTGGTCAAGAAAATTACCGAAATGAATCGGCAGAATAATGGTGTGGACCTTTGCGTGGAAGAATGTATTCGCCTTGCCCGGGAGGGACTGGTGGAGTTTCCGGGAAATGAAAGCCTTATGCTTTGTCTGGCTTCGGTCCTTTTCAACGCCGGCTACGTGCGCCATGGGGAAAAACACCTGACCGATGAGAATGGATACGACACCTACGACGTGGAAGGCAACGGGAGCTGTGCAGAGTGGCAGGAGGCTATACCGCTTTATGAGAAGGTGCTGGAAACCCTTCCGGTGGGGGAAAAGTACCATCGGGCATTGGGGGAACTGGTTCAGCTTTATGCCAACACTGGTAAACTCGAAAAGGCAGATGCGAAGATTGCTAAAGCTCCCGGAATTGGCGAAAGTCGGGAACTCCTACGGTTGGTTGCCCATCGGAACAAGGCGGGGAGTGCTTATCACGGAAAAGCCATTCTGGAATTGGCAAAAACCTGCGCTGAGGTAATGGTGTGGAGTGTTATGCTGAACCAGAAATACCTGACCGACGCGGAAGCGGAGGAAAGCATTGGCAACGCCATTGGAGTAATGAAAAGCGCCTGTCCGGATGGAAATTTTGGATTTTACCATCAAAATATGATCTGGCTTACCATGTATTATTCGGAATTCCTTTGGAAGGTTGGAAAGAAGGAGGCGGCATTTGAAGCCCTGGACGAGGCTTTGATGCATGCGCGGGCTTTGGAAAAGGCATTTTCTGCCACCGAAGTGAGCTATACCGCACCCCTCCTTCGAAATTTGCGGGAACCCTCCTATCACGCTCCGGAAGTCGAAATCGCCGAAACGCTGCCGGTAGATTGGCCTTGGTGGCAATCTCCCGATTATCGTGAAGTGAAAGCTGAAATGGAAGCCGATCCCCGCTGGAAAGCATGGGTCGAAAAGACGAAGGACACATATTGAGTGTCCTTCGTCTTTTTGGTTAAGAAAAAGTGAGGAAAATGCTGAGATTGCTTGCGTAATACATTTAGTTGTGATATAATAACAGGAAAATTAATTTATGTATCAGGTCCAAGGGCTTGGACGCTGTCTATGGGAGGAATCTGTTTGTTACATAAAAGCAGAAGTTATTAACAGGTGAAGGCGTTTTCTCTGCCGAAACTGTT
>JAFYNU010000500.1 GCA_017547975.1 Clostridia bacterium | reverse complement strand
AAGCTGCCAGCAGGACGGTACGGGAATCTTATCCCAATCGGTGATATTGGTTTCCTCCTCCACGTCACGGGCGTAGAATTTGAAATCCCATTCCCCGTTCAGCAGGAAGTAATAGGCAGAATCCTCCCGGTTGCCGCTGAGGGCTTTTTCTTTTGTATCGTAAGGGAAATAATAAGAACGTTGCGGAAGTCGTTTTTCAGAGCAAAGCTCCGGATTTTCATAATGGCGCATGATGCATCCCTCCATGATGTATTTGTTTCATTCTATCATATTTTCCAAGGTTATGCAATGCCGATTTATCTATTTTCCCCATTCTTTCCCGAAAAATGCCCCCGCCGGCAATCGGCAGGGGCATTGTGCGTGACCTTATTCAAACTGGGAAGCGTAAAGTTTGGCATAATAGCCGCCGGAAGCCAGAAGCTCGGCGTGGGTGCCCTTTTCCACAATGTCTCCCCCATCCACCACCAGAATCAGGTCGGCGTTTTTGATGGTGGAAAGCCGGTGGGCAATGACGAAGCTGGTCTTGCCCTCCATGAGCTTGTACATGGCGGCCTGGATCTTCATTTCAGTCTGGGTATCCACGTTGCTGGTGGCCTCGTCCAGAATGAGCATGTTGGCGCGGGCCAGCATGGCACGGGCAATGGTGAGAAGCTGCTTTTGTCCCTTGGAAATATTGAGGCCGTCCTCGTTGATCATGGTGTCGTAGCCCTGGGGCAGGGACATGATATAGTCGTGGATCATAGCGGTTTTGGCCGCTTCCTCAATTTCTTCCTGGGTGGCATCGCTTCTGGAATAGGCAATGTTTTCCGCAATGGTACCGCTGAAAAGCCAGGTTTCCTGGAGCACCATGGTGTACGCCAGCCGCAGGGATTTGCGGGTGATGCCCATGATATCCTGTCCATCCACCCGGATGGTACCGCTTTGGGGGTCGTAGAAGCGCATCAGAAGGTTGATCAGGGTGGTTTTTCCCGCCCCGGTGTGACCCACGATGGCAATCAGCTTGCCCGCCTCGGCCTTCATGGACAGATCGTGAATGATGATCTTATCGTCCGAATAGCCAAAGTGGATGTTCTGCATTTCCACCTCACCCCTGGGATCCCCCAGGTCGATGGCGCCCGCCCGGTCGGGGGTTTCGGGATCCTCGTCGATCAGGCGGAAGACGCGCTCCGCCGCCGAGAATGCCGATTGCAGTTCGTTCATGATGTTGGCGAATTCGTTGATGGGCCCCGAGAATTTTCGGGAATAGAGCACGAAGGAGGAAATATTACCGATGCTGATCTTTCCGTAAAGGAAGAGCACCGCACCGAAAACGCTGACAAATGCCAGGGAGAGGTTGTTGATGAAGTTCACCGAGGGACCGATGAGGGAGCCGTAGTATTCTGCCTGGTAATAGGCTTCGGCGGCTTCTTCATTTTTCACCTGGTAGCGGCCGATCATGACCTCCTCCCGGTTGTAGGCCTTGATGGTCTTTTGGCCGGAAAGGATTTCCTCGGCGTATCCGTTCATTTCGCCAAGCTTGGCAGAGCGCTTGCGGAAGAGGGGGCGGACCTTCTTGGTCTTATAGCGGGTGAAGATGAAGGTAGCCGGGATGGTCACCGCAAAGGTCAAAACCAATACCGGGGAAATGCTGATCATCATAGCCAGAGACCCCACCACCGTCACGATACTGGTGACGATTTGCAAAAGGTCATGGGACAGGGAGGCATTGACGGTGTTGATGTCGTATTGCATACGGCTGAGGATATCGCCGGTTTGGTTGTGATCGAAGTAGGAAACCGGCAGGGTCGCCAGCTTGTCAAACACGTCCTTACGCATTTGGTACACGGTTTTCTGGGAAAGCTGTAACATGACAAGCGACAGCAGGTAGGAAAGCACCCCGGAAATCACGTAGAAGGCCAGCATCCACCCGCAGTAATAGAATACCAGGGGGAAATTCACCGTGTTGGGGTCGATACCGATGGCGTCGATGGCAAGACCCGAGAGCTTGGGACCCCACAGGGCCAGCACATTACTGACAATGGTCAGAATCAGAGCCAGAACCAGCAGTCCGCGATATTTGAAGAGATAGCTCCACATGCGAAGCAGCAAATACTTTTTGCTGGCACGGGTGCGCTTGGGTTCTTCGGGCTTATCCATTCCGCCCTTTCTCATGGGTTCACGCATGTGTTTCATCTCCCATCTGCATTTCGCTGATTTCGCGGTAGCTTTCACAGGTGGCTACCAATTCCTCGTGTTTGCCGCTGCCGATCACCTTGCCGTCCTCGATCACCAGGATCAGGTCGGCATTTTTGATGGAGGAAACACGCTGTGCCACCACCACGGTGGTGGTATTGGAATAGTCCTTGTCAATGGCCCGGCGCAGCTTGGCGTCGGTTTTGTAGTCCAGGGCGGAGGAGGAGTCGTCCAGAATCAAAATATCCGGATTTCCTGCCAGTGCCCGGGAGATCAGCACCCGCTGGCGCTGACCGCCCGACAGGTTCATACCGCGGATAGCCAGGGCGTGGCTGTAACCGTCATCCAGGCTGTCGATGAATTCCTTGGCCTGGGCACATTCGGCGGCGTGGGCAATATCCTCGTCGGTGAGGACGCGTCCGAAGTCGATATTTTCCCGCAGGGTATCGGCAAAGAGGGCGTCGTTTTGGAACACCACACCGAACATCCGGTGCAGCTCTTCGAAGGGGATGGTACGGATTTCCCGGCCGTCGATGTAGATGTGACCGCTTCCCACGTCGTAGAATCGCAGGAGCAGCTGGATCAAGGTTGTTTTGCCCGACCCGGTGGGACCGATCAAGCCCAGCATTTGGCCCCGTTTCAGTTCAAAGCTGATATCCGACAGGTTGTCCCGGACTCCGTTGTAGGAGAAACTGACGTGGTCGAAGACGATGTGATGGTCGGTTTCGATGGGAGCGTCGTCGGTGAGGAAGAGCTCGTCCTCGGCATCCAGCACCTCCGCCACACGCTCGCCGGAGGCGGCGGCACGGGTGTACATGGTGAAGATACGGGATACCGACATGATAGCGTTCAAAATGATGGTGAAATAGGAAAGGAAGGCCAGAATGACCCCCGCCTTGGACGCCCCGGAGGCCACCCGATAGGCACCCACCACCACAACGAAGGTAATGCCGATGTTCATGAACAGGTTCATCATGGGGCCGGTGAGCATCATAACGATGTTGGCCTTCATTTCGGAGGCAACCACCTTGCTGTTGACCTCGCCGAATTTTTCCTTTTCGTACTCGGTCTTGGAAAGAGCCTTGATGACCCGGACACCGGTGATATTTTCACGCACCTTGCGCACCAGATCATCCTGTGCTTCCTGCACCTTGCGGAACAGGGGGAAGCCCTTTTTGATACGAAGGGTAGTTACCAGGATGATCAGGGGCATGACGGCCACCAACACCAGGGTCAGGATCGGGTCGATGGAGAAGGTGATGGCCAGACCGCCGATCATCAGGATCGGGGCGCGGATGCCCATGCGCTGAATCATTCCCAGGAAATGGTGGATGTTGTAGGTATCCGAGCTCAGGCGGGATACCAGGGAGGGAATGGTGAATTCGTCGGTTTTCCGGCTGGAAAGATAGGATATCTTTCGGAACAGATCCTGGCGAATATTCCGGGTGGCCCAGCTGGAAACCCGGGCCGCCATCCGGTTGGCGGTGACGTTGCCCACCCAGGCACCCACGGCGCAAAGTACCATGATGACACCCCAGAAGGCCACCAGCTTCATGTTCTTGGTGGGGGCCACCTCGTCAATCAGGTGGGAGAGAATGTAGGGCAAGACCAGCTCGATCATGGTCCCCGACGTCTTGATGAAAAGCCCCAGGGCTATTCGCGCCCCATAGGGCTTCAAATAGGAAAGAATTTTACGCATACCGCTATCTATGTTCCTTTCAATTATTTACAACGTTCACTCCGGCTTCCCGTCGGCCCAACGCATGGCGTTGTTCATAACCCGGGTCAAAAGGGATTCCAGCTGCTCCTTTTCCTCCTCCGAAAAGCCTTCCAGAATGCGGCCATTCCATTCGGCATTGGAATTTCGGATGGCGGGAAGCATATCCTTGACAGCATCGGTGGGATAGACCCGGAGGATCCGCTTGTCCTGGGGATCGCTTTCCCGGCAAATGTATCCCCGTTTTTCCAGGGATGCCAGCTTGCGGGCCACGCCGCTTTTGTCGATGTAAATTTCCCGGGCCAACTGTTCCTGGGTAATACCGGGGCTGTGGCAGATATGCAGGATAAAGGGTTGGTCGCTGCCTTCCAGCCCGATTTGGGCAAGGGCTTCGTTTCGATAGAGCTTGCCGCAGCGGAAGGTGCGGTTGATGTATCGCATGATATGGCGAATTTCCATAATTCTCCTCCTAATGCTTGCTGTTGCAACCATTGCGGTTGCAACAGTTGCATTTGCAACGGTTATAGTATAGCACTCTGCCCTCCCCTTGTCAAGCCCCAACGCTTTTCCCCTTGCATCTTTCCCCTTGGGGGTATATAATAGGGTATCTCAATTCACGTCAGGAGTTTTTGTATGATCGTTACCCTTTGGAAAAAGTGGCGGGAGCCCATTCTATATCTTATATTCGGGGTGTTGACCACCCTGGTCAACCTGGTGGTGTTCAAGCTGTGCGGGTTGATCCTCGGGGATGGCGCCTACCTCCTCTCCAACGTCATCGCCTGGTGCGTGGCGGTGGTTTTTGCCTTCTTTGTCAACAAGCTTTGGGTGTTTGATTCCAAAAGCTTCGCCCTTTCGGTGCTTCGGCGGGAGCTTCCCTCCTTCCTCGGGGCCCGGATCTTTTCCCTTTTGGTGGAGGAAGCGGGGCTTTGGATCATGATCGATCTGTGCCGCCTTTCGGAGGCAAGCTTCACCCTTCTTTCCTTCTCCTTCACCGGCACCGACCTTTCCAAGCTTGTGATGCAGGTTGTTGTGGTGGTTCTCAACTACGTCTTCAGCAAATTTATCATTTTCAAAACCAAATAAACAAAAGAGGAAGCCCTGAGGCACACTTCCTTACGGAGTGTGCCTCAAGCTTCCTCACTTTTTTATTTACTGAATTTCGGCACCACAATTCCCCGGAGTGCGGGGGTCTCAAAGGAATTGCCCGCAAGCTTTGCCGTGGGAAGACCTTCCATCAACCCCAGGAAATCCTCCAGGGTGCCAATGGGTTCGTGGCCATATTCCCCATCCCGGTAGTGCATGGGAACCACCGTTTTGGGCTTCACCAGCTCCACCACCTTCTTGGCGGCGGCGGCATCGATGGTATAAAAGCCGCCCACCGGCAGGAGCAGAATATCCACCCCCAAAAGGGCTTTCACCAGTTCATCCCCGGGCAAATGACCCAGATCCCCCAGGTGGGCCACCCGGATTCCCTCTGCTTCCACCAGGTGGATGGTGTTGGGACCCCGCTTTGCGCCGCCCACGTCGTCGTGGAAGCTATCCAACGTGGTAACGGTGAAGGGATTTTCCTCTTCCGGCACCAGCTTCACCCCGTCCAGAAAGGCATGATCCCCGTGATTGTGGCTTTTGAAGGCCTGTCCGGCGGAGGTATTCACCTCCCCGTAGCCCCGGACCCCGGTGAAGGGATCCAGAACCAGACTCCCCTTCCCCGACGTGATCTTGAAACAGGAAAGGCCCAACCATTCAATTTTCATATCCACTCATCCTTTCGTTTTTCTTTAGCATACCACATCCCGGCAAAAAGCACAAGGGGCGACGGGGGAAATATGGGAATTTTGTTTTCTCTTTTTCAAATACTCTTTGCATTTCGCCCACAGCTGGTATATAATATACCCGTTTGAGAGTATTTTGAACTTTTTACAAAGGAGATGCCATCGATGGGTATGATCAAAGATCGATTTTTATATCTCCTGTCACTGGTCAAGTGGATTCTGCTTGCCCTGGTGGTAGGTTTTTTGGGGGGTGTTCTTGGATTCCTGTTCCTGCAGGTGTTCCATGCCGCCGTCCATGCCTTCGGTTCCTATCCCTGGTTGCTCTTCCTACTTCCTGCGGCGGGCCTTTTGATCGTTTTCCTCTACCACGTCACCCATCGGGACAGCGACCACGGCACCAATGACATGATTACCTCTGTCCAGAGCGGCAGTAAGATTTCCTCCTGGGTAATGCCCCTGATGGTGGTAGCCACCGCCCTGACCCACCTTTGCGGCGGCTCCGCCGGCAAGGAGGGGGCCGCACTGCAATTGGGTGGTTCCCTGGGTTGCTCCACCGCCCGGCTCCTTCGTCTGGATGCCGACTGGCAAAAAACCATGACCCTTTGCGGTATGGCGGCGGTTTTCGCCGCCGTGTTCGGCACCCCCTTGACCGCCTCCATTTTTGTGCTGGAATTCATTTCGGTTGGGGTGGTTCTTTCCTCCGCCTTCCCCGCCACCCTGCTTTCGGCCTTCGCCGCCCTTTCCACCGCAAAACTTCTGGGGGTGGAAAGCGAGCTCTATCCCGCCTTTTCCCTGCCGAATCCCGATGCCAAAACCTTCCTTCTTGTGTTTCTCCTTGGTCTTGCGGCAGGTCTTGCCAGCATTCTGTTCTGCCTGATGCTCCACGGAAGCGAGCATTTTCTGGGTCACTTCTTCAAAAACAAATACCTTCGGGCGGTCATCGGCGGCATCCTGGTGATCCTTTTGACCCTTCTGGTGGGAAACCGGGAGCTGAACGGATCGGGTCAGGACGTGATCTTCCGCGTGCTGGAAGGCGGCAGTATCCTTCCCATCTTCTTCCTTCTCAAAATGCTCTTCACCTCGATTTCCATCGGTTCGGGTTACAAGGGGGGCGAAATCGTTCCTACCCTATGCGTGGGAGCCACCCTGGGCGCCGCTCTGGGTCCCATTTTGGGGCTTGATCCGGTGTTTGCCGCCGCCTGTTGTATGCTGGGACTCTTCTGCGGGGTCACCAACTGTGTCATTGCCTCCATCCTGTTGGGTGCCGAGCTCTTTGGCTTTGAGGGTGTTCTCTTCTTCGCCCTGGTATGCGGCATCAGCTACGCCGTATCGGGTAACCACAGCCTGTATCACACCCAAACCGCTCTCTTTTCCAAAGCCAGCGCCAAAATTGTGGATATTTTTAACCGTATCACCGACTGAAAACCAAAAGGGGCGTAAAGAACCTCTTCCAAAGAATAACAGTATAACAAATCCCCGATAAAAGTAGGTGGTTCTACTACTTCTATCGGGGATTATCGACTATTAGCAAGGGACACTTTTTCGAAATAAATTTCTTTTACAGTGTATTTCTATCTATTTTATTTCTTGCTCTAATGTATCAAATATAGGACTTGAGAAAAACTGCCCTAAAGAAATATTTAGTCCGTCACAGAATTTCTTTATCGTTACAATGGATATATCTCGCCGATTCTTGTCCATCATGCTATATGCCGTTGACGGGGTCACTCCAGATAGTGTTGCAAGTTCATTTATCCTGATATTTTTTTCTGAACATATTTGGGCAAAGCGATCTACAACCGCATCTTTTACACTCATTTCTTTTCACCTCAAAGAAATGATAAATTATTTTTCGCAAGCGCGTATACGCACTTGCGTATTTT
>JAFYNU010000042.1 GCA_017547975.1 Clostridia bacterium | reverse complement strand
TGGGTATTACCAATGAAAAAGACTCTGCCCCGCCGATCGGGGACGACTCAGCCGGGGCTCAGACGATACATGGTGATAACCGGTTTGATGCGTTCCAACGGGTGGTTGCCAAAACGGGTAATCGACGGTTGGCACAGCTTTGCGAAGAGTTGATGTCCCTGACCCTGTATCGGTTATTCCTGCTTCTTCCCGATAATGGAGAAGAAAAGCTCCGGGGTGAAAGAGCCTTGATATGCGAAGCGGAGGAAAAACGACGGGAAGCCGAGCTTTTCGCCCTGTTCCGGGACAAGCTTCTGTCTACCTCCTTGTTTGAAATGCTGGAGGAGGACGGGAAGCCCTTCACAAACTGGGTGCGAGGGTTTGAAAGCAAGCTCTACAAATCCAAAAAAGAATGAATCTGCTCCGGGACACCCGGAAAGGCACAAAAAACACTTGAAAAAAGGCAAGAAAAAAGGTAATATATAAATGGTATTGTAGGGGAGTGTAGCTTTACATACCCTTTGGCTGTTTTGGCCGGGGGAACCCGCAATATAGTTTTAGAAAGGCATGGTAAATTTATGTCAAGCAGACTGTTTCAGGGACTTGTGCTCCAAATCAAAGAGGCCACCGGTAAACTGGTAGGTGTCATCGATAACGAGGGGACCATCATCGCCTGCAGCGATTTGCGCAAAATGGGCGAGGTGATGGAGGATGCCGCATACGAGCTGGAAACCGGCAAGAACACTTTCAGCGACGAGCAATATTCCTACAAGATCCTTTCGATGCATGGAATGAAGCTTGAGTATGCCGTTTTTGTGGAGGGTGTGGATAAGGTTGCTCAAAGCACCGCAGCCGTTGCAGCCGTTACCCTTTCCAATCTCAAGCAGTATTATGATGAAAAATACGATAAAGGTACCTTTATCAAGAATATTATCCAGGATAACATCCTGACCGGCGACCTTTATGCAAAAGCCAAGGAACTGCACTTCAATGTGAACGTTCCCCGGGTGGTCATTTTGGTGCGCACGGTGGGCCGTGCGGAAGCTTCGGTAATCAACATCGTTTCCAGCATCTTCCCCGAAAAGCAGAAGGATTTCGTCATCAACATCAACGAAACCGATATTGCCATCGTGAAGGAAATCAAATCCAACACCGAAAGCAAGGAATTGATCAAGCTGGCTCGTGCCCTGGAAGAAACCATTTACACCGAAGCCCTGGTACGGGTTGTCATCGGTATCGGCAAAAATACCTACCAGCTCAAGGATCTGGCCGACAGCTACAAGGAAGCCCAGACTGCCATTGAAATTGGTACGGTGTTCGAAACCGAAAAAACCATCATTCATTATGAAAACCTGGGTATCGGCCGCTTGATTTATCAGTTGCCCACTACCCTGTGCACCATGTTCCTGACCGAGGTGTTCCGCAAGGGTTCGGTGGAAATGCTGGATCAGGAAACCCTCCTGACCATTCAGAAGTTCTTTGAAAATAACCTCAACGTCAGCGAAACCTCCCGCAAGCTCTTCGTTCACCGGAATACCCTGGTCTACCGTCTGGAAAAGATCAAGAAGATCACCGGTTTGGACCTGCGGGAATTTGACCATGCCATTATCTTCAAGGTGGCTCTCATGGTGAAAAAATACCTGAACTCCAGAGGAATTTACGATATTTATGACGACAAATAATCGCAAAACGGTCATTGAATTCAGCGGGGTGGGGGAGTCTTACCAAAGCGGTGAGTTCGCCATTCGGGGCGTTAGTTTTACCGTGGAAGAAGGGGATTTCCTTTTCATCTGCGGTGAGTCGGGCGCCGGTAAGTCCACCATGATCAAATTGATGACCGGTGAAATCAAGCCCACTGAAGGTCGGGTTACCATCAACGGCTATAACGTCAATAAGCTAAAACCCGGCAAGGTACCCCATTTGCGGCGTACCCTTGGGGTGGTGTTCCAGGATTTTCGGCTGATCAAGAAAAAAACGGCAGAAGAGAACGTGGCCTTCGCCATGCGGGTATTGGGTGCCGGACCGGTACAAATCCGTCGGCGGGTGTCTTACGTGATGGAACTTGTGGGGCTTAAGGACAAAATGTGTAGCTATCCCACCGAGCTTTCGGGCGGGGAACAGCAGCGTGTGGCCATTGCCCGGGCGCTGGTGAACAATCCGTCGCTTATCATTGCCGACGAACCCACCGGAAACCTGGATCCCCAGCGTTCCTACGAAATTATTGAGCTTCTTTCGAAAATCAATCAGTTGGGCTCTACCGTTGTGGTGATTACCCACGATTATGAACTGCTGCGCCGCTTTGCCAAGCGGGTAATCTACATGAATCAGGGCTCCCTTGTTATGGACAAGGTGTTGCGCCCCGGCGGGGAGGAAGCACAATGAGCAGAATGAATCGCTTCCTTTACAGCCTTGCCGACGGCCTGAAGGGAATCCTGCGGAACCTGATGATGAGCTTGATGTCTTTTTCCATGCTGATTGGCAGCCTGCTTGTGGTGGGAAGTCTGTCGCTTTTGGTGGTGAACATCGATGCGATTATTCAGGATCTTGGGGATCAAAATGAAATCATGGTTTACGTCCATGAGGAATATGATGATAGTGAGTTCAACCAAATCAGCCAGGCCATCATGGAAGCCGAGCATGTAGTGGGGTTTACCTTTGTATCCCGGGAAACGGCTCTGGAGGAAATGAAGAACGACCTGGAAGAATACGCCTCCATTTTGGAGGGTATGGAGCAGGATAACCCCCTGCGGGATGGATTCCGGATCCAGGTGGATGATCCTGCAAACGTGGAGGCCGTTGTGACCGCCATGGAGGGTGTGGACGGCATCGGAAACGTGGAAGCCCGTACCGACGTGGTGGAGTCCTTCCTGAAGACCCGCAATGCGGTGAACCTGATTTCCATTGGGTTGATGGTGCTTTTGGCGGGTATTTCCACCTTCATCATTATGAATACCATCAAGATGTCAGCCTATACCCGTCGGGAGGAAATCGCCATTATGCGCATGGTGGGAGCCACCAAGGGAACCATTCGGTTGTCCTTTGTGACCGAGGCCATGATCATCTGCCTTTGCGGATCGATTGTGTCATTCTTTGCCATCATGTTCCTCTACCAGGAACTGATTGAAAAGGCATTTTCATCCACCGGACTCCTGCAGGCGGTCCCTTTCCAGGAGGTTTGGGGCGGTGTGCTTCTGATCTTTGTGGGGGCCTCTTTGGTGATAGGTGTTTTGGGAAGTCTGCTTTCCATCAATAAGTACTTGAAGGTTTGAGCAAAACGAAAGAAAGGCAAACATATGAAGTTATTTCGCAAAAAGGGTTTCATGCGGGGGCTGTCGCTATTCCTGTTAATTGTTACTCTGCTTTGCTATCTGCCCGGCCGAACTGAGGCAGCCAAATCCCTGTCCCAATTGAAAAAAGAACTTTCCGAGCTGGAAAGTGAACAGTCGAGCATATCCAAAAAGATCAAAAACCTGGAAAGCCAGGAGGATAGTGCCGCCGAAAAGAAGGAATATTATGACAAGGAAGTATCTCTTCTGGGCGAGCAGATTGCCGTGTATGAGGATATTATTGGCCAATACCAGGGAGAAATTGATACCATCAACGACAACATCGCTGCCCTGGAAACCCAGATTGCGGTGAAAGAGCATGAACATGACGAGCTTTACGACAAATTTAAGCTCCGTATTCGTGTGATGCATGAAGAAAATCTTTCCTCCTATGCGGGAATTCTTCTTGGAGCCGATAGCTTTACCAATTTGATCGAGCGCCTGGAAGCCATCGTCAGCATCCTCAAAGCCGACCGGGATACCATGAGTAAGATTGAGACAATGGCAGAGGATATTGAGGCGGATAAGAGTGCCCTTGCCACCGAGGTTGCGGCTTTGGAAGAAAAGACGGCGGCTGAAAAGGAAAGCAAGGCAATTTTGGATGAAAAAATGGTGGAGCTGGAAGCCAAACAGGCCGAGGCCGCCAAAGCCCTGAAGGAAATCAGCGATCAGATTTCGACCAATGAAGCACTTTTGAAGAAACTGCAAAAGGAAGAGGATCAGATCGAGGCCGATATCAAAAAGGCATCTGCCAGCAGTTCTTCCTCGTCGTCTTCCTCGTCATCTTCCTCGTCGTCATCTTCTTCCTCAGGACGTGTTCCCACCGGCTTTTTGAAGTGGCCCCTGCCGGGGAAAACCTATATTTCTTCCTACTTCGGCAACCGAACCCATCCGGTTACCGGAAAGAAAAACAGCAATCATACCGGCATCGATATCCCGGCATCCGGCGGAACCAAAATCTACTGTGCCGCCGCCGGTACGGTGACCAAATCCTGCTACAACAAAGCCTACGGTAACATGATCCAGGTGAAGCATTCCAACGGAATATCCACCATGTATGCCCATATGAATAAGCCTGCCCTTTACAAGGTGGGGGCCAAGGTGTCCCAAGGTACGGTACTGGGTTACGTGGGGACCACCGGTTGGTCCACCGGGAATCATCTGCATTTCTCGGTTCTCAACAGCTCCGGGAGTTATGTGGATCCCTTGAATTATTTCAAATAAACATCGTTTCTGACCGGAAAGGTAATGATCTATGAAAAATAAGCTGAATCTCCTGCAAATGGCAATGGTCGTGGTACTGACTGCGGCGGTGACCTGGCTGATCACCTATTCTGCCACCATACGGGGAGCGGAAAATGATATTGCTGAATTGTTGGGCGACAGCGAAAAATATGCCAAGCTGGAAGAAATTCAGAAATACGTGGACCAGCATTTTGTCGGTGAATACGACGAAGCGGCGGTAATGGAAGCAACGGCCGAGGGTTATGTGGACGGCCTTGGGGATCGGTGGAGCTATTACATGAGCGCCGACCGGTACCAGCAATACAAAAGCGATAACAGTGACCGCTACGTAGGAATTGGAATCACCGTCAATTACGATGATGATGCCGATGCCATTCTGGTTCTGGACGTGATCGATAATTCTCCGGCCGATCAGG
>JAFYNU010000499.1 GCA_017547975.1 Clostridia bacterium | reverse complement strand
GGAGGAGTAAAATTTACCGGCTTCCAGGGCCTTGAGTATGTCTGCAATATTGTTTTCGGCGTTCACCATGACCCATCCGTGACAATGCTGATTGGCCGCATGACCGTCATCGGTGGCAACACCGTAAATACGTTTGCCCTGTCCCAGAATTTCGTCCCAATAGGCAGCGTCGGCATCCATATCGTCCTCGATCACACATCCGCTGTTCCAGATTTCCATGGCAAAGTTGCCCTTGAGCTTTTCGAAATAGCGGGCGGGGGTGGAGCTCCATTCGGGGTGGCAGTAGATGGTCAGGTTCTTTTTGGCGTGGATTTCATCCAGGTAGGGCTGGTATTCCTCCTGGTTTTTGGCGGTGCCCGATTCCAGCTTTTCGTCCTGGGCGTAGCCGTTACCATCCTCCCGGGCGGGACCGATGCAAACCGTGTGGAAACAACGGAAACCGTTTCCGTTCCATTCAAAGGTATTGTCATATTCCATACCGGGGATGATGGTAATATCCACCTCGGGGGCAAAATTCCGGTAATTGTAGAAGCGATGGTCGGTCAGTGCCAGGAAGTCATACCCCTTCGCCTTGTGCATACGGATGGTCTCGTCCGGAGCCACCTGTCCGTCGGAACGGGTGGTGTGGCAATGAAGACCTCCCTTGAGCATTTTTCTCTTTTCGGTAAATGCCTGTTGTTGAATCATACTCGCATCCTCTTTTCTTTCGAAAATCTGCTGTTATTATATCACAGCCCCGGTGATTTGTACAACCCTTTTCATCCCATACTGTCAATTGTGGAAAGCCAGTTGTAGCCGCAACCGGTCATTTTATTCATAAACCGGCGGTTGCCGTTTTTATGGCGTTTCAGCAGGATTTCGCTGTCCTTCGCCTCCACATCCCCCCACAGGCGCACCACACCTTCGTTTGTGTAGAAGGACAGAAGCTGTTCCCCGGGGAAATCATACCATTTTCCAATTTGGATCATGGTTCCGCCCAAACAGGCCACCAGCTTCCCTTCCGGATCCAACGCATCCAGGCGCTGAATTCCTTCGGGACCGTAAACAAAATCATGTACCCCGTCCCCATCCCAATCAATGGGACGCAGACGCGCCATGTCAAAGGGAAGCTCCACCGGCTTTCCGGAAACCGCTTCAAACCCATACACATCCCGTCGGTTATCGTGAACCGCCACGGCAATTTTTTTGCCGTCCCGCGCATTGTACACAAATCCGCAATGCATATGGCCATCGGCAGTCGCCGGATCATAGTAAACGTCTTCCCAAACCGTCTTCCCCGTATCGTCGAAGGTAACCACCCGCGGGCACCCCTTGTAGTTGCCGTTTTCCCGGACGGTGAAAACGTATCCCTTGCCGTCGGTATAATCCACAAAGGGAAGAACCACGTCGGAATGCCCCTGGTAGGAGGGCGCATAGCAAATCAATTCCGCCCCATCATCCATACTGAGCAGATGCTCCCCAAACAGGAATTCATCCACACCGTCCCGGTTGATGTCCAAAATGGGCACGTGGTGCGCCGCCCGGGGTCCGTTTCCCTGGGCAATAACCTTGCGCCAACGCAAGCTCATGTCGGCATTGTAGCATTGCAGATGCATGTCCCGGTAGGTACCCTGTTGGGCAATCAAAACCGGTTCTCCATGAACGTATCCCCCAAAAATCATGTAGCGGTAGGCTTCGCCGACCGTCTCCTGCGCACAATTGGCCGCTTCGAAGGGATAGGTACCGATGGTTTTCCCCGTCCGGGCGTCCAGCCGTTCCATCACACGCCCCGCCACACGCAAAGGCTTGTCACTGGGGTTGTTCAAAAACCAAACCTCATCCACGCCGTCCCCATCCATATCATGGGCGATAAACGGTAAAAACCATACCCCGGGAATAACTCCCATGGGAAGGGTACGGTCCCACAATTGCTGTCCTTCAGCTCCATATACCGCAAGATGGACCGGATGATGGTGAAATCCCAGATATTCGCTATAGGGATCCTGGGGAGGATCTTCCGAATAGGCAAACAACATTCCCATTTCATAGCCCAGGTTGATACTGCAGCTTCGAACCGAGCCAAGTTTGGTTCCGAACCGGTATTCTTTCAATACCTTCAGTTTCATTTTGTTCTCCTTTTTCCACTGAGACGATTTCAAAAACGGCCGGGCGATTTTGCAAAACGCCCGGCCGTTCCGATTATACTTTTAGATGGCAACTTCCTTGCCCACCCGGTACATATAGCCGTCCAGATGCTTTTTCATAGCCAATGCTTCGGTACAGTCCACGGTGCAAAGCTGGGAATCCCGGTAGCAGACGATGACGTTGTTCTGGCCCTGCATCAAGGCTTCCACGGCGTAGTGACCCATACGGGTTCCCATGACTCTGTCACGGGCGGAGGGGCTGCCGCCCCGCTGGATGTGACCGATAACCGTCAGGCGGGTCTCCACCCCGGTTTCGGCTTCGATGGTCTTGCATATCTCGTTGGTGTTGCCAACCCCCTCGGCCACGATGACGATGGAGTGGTTACGGCCATGGATGCGGCCTTCCCGGATCACGTCGATGATATCCCGCTGCATATCGTAGGGCTCTTCGGGAATCAGGGTGACTGCGGCGCCCACCGAAAGGCCCACGTACAGGGCCAGGTGACCGGCGTGACGGCCCATGACCTCCACCACCGAAATGCGCTCGTGG
>JAFYNU010000498.1 GCA_017547975.1 Clostridia bacterium | reverse complement strand
CGCTTCAGGAGATTCAAAATCTCCCGTCGGATGGGATCCGCCAGGGCCCTGAGTGTAGCTTGCAGACTCATAGCCTTTCTCCTTTAACATTTAACCTAAATGTTAAACTTAATATAACACATATCCCCCCTACTGTCAAGGGGGATATGTGTCCCTTTTTGTCTTCTTGCAATTCGATAAGATCCAGGGGCTTTATGATTCGTTTTTTACTTCGATTACCTTCTCAGATTAACCAAAAATCAATTCCCCAAAAAATTCAGGCCGGTGAAAATCCGGGGTAGGATTGTCTACAGGGTTCCATGCAAAATAGTGCTCCCGAACTGTGAAGTCACCGCATTTGTAGAAATTTGCACGCATTTTTTTGCCGGGAGTCACGACAAATTCTTTGAAAAACAACCGGATAAAGGTATACGGAATGCGATAGGTGATTTCCCAACCGGTTTCGGTGCGGACAGGGCACGGGGCAAACAGTTCCTCTGCATTTGCAGGCAGGAGCCGGACAGAATCATAACGGTCAGAGCCCAAACCGAGGAACATGCATTTTGCAGGATTGAACTCAAAATTGAAATACCGGGAGTCTTCCTCCATAGGAGAAAAGAAAAATTCCAGGCAGCTGTCCTGACAGGGCATGCCGAGAGGGCCGTTTTCCTCAGCGCGTATATCTTTTTCCTTTGCGGTAAGCCTCAGATACAATGCATCCGCATCATAGCAAACCTGCGCGGTTGCCGAAATGTTAACCTCAGGTGTCCACAATCTTGTATCGATCGGCGCGGCAGGAATATCCTTCCACTCTCCTGTTTTAGGCAAAATTGTATAAGTCCTCATCATATCTCCTTCTCAACCTGTTGTTTTAGAATGCCTCTCAATTTTAGCATACAATCACAGCTTTCTGTTTCATGCCCATTCCCGCACTCTTTTACCGTGCCAGGATTTCATCCTTTCGCGCCAGCAGATCGTCGGTGGCAAGAGCTGCTTCCAACCTTTCGATACCCAGCCGATCGATGGCGGCGCCCAGCCGTTCCTTGGGATTGCCATTCTCTTTGTACCAGAGCATGACCTTTTCGATCACCCCGGGAACCTCCTCCACGGTGTAAACCGACCCAAGCAGAGTTCCCATCCGCTGGATTTTCCCCCAGGTTCCGCCCACGAAAATGCGGCACACCGATTCGGCTTCCTTGGGCACGGCACCGAAGGGACACCTGCCGACGCATACGCCGCAATGGGTGCATTTTTCCTGGTTCACCAGGGCCTTGCCGTCCACCATGGCAACCGCTTTCGAGGGACACCCCTCCATGACGGCACATTTACCGCAACCCCGGCACAGTTCCCGTTGGAAGGAGAAGGCCTTGGCCCCCTCCACCCCCACGTCGTTGAGGCTGGGTTTCATGCAGCTGTTGGGACAGCCGCCTACCCCAATCTTGAACTTGTGGGGCAATTTGACCGTACCCATCTCCACGTAAAACTTTTCATGAATGGTTTTGGCCAGAGCCTGGGTATCGATATTGCCGAAGACGCAGGTGGTACCCTTGCAGGCGGTTACCGGGCGCACCTTGGCTCCGGTGCCTCCGAAGCCGAGTCCACGTTCCCCCATGAAAGCCTCGGCTTCGGGAATTTTAGCGAAGGGGATACCCACCACCTCCGCAGAAAGGCGGGCAGTGAAGATAACCTTTCCGTTACCAAACCGTTCGGCACAATCAGCAATGGCATGGAGCTGGGCAGGCGAAAACTGTCCCGCTACAGACACCACGCGGCCGGAAAAGCAATCGGTTCCTCGGTTGCGCAGGAAGCCCCTGACCTTTACGCTCATAATTTGTTCGTTTGTCAGCATATCTTCTACTCCTTCCGAATTGACAGATATCTTCTAATGTGTTATTATGACATGATAACACTTTTGCCGCATTGTGTCAATATATGCGGTTCCGAAAGAGGTTTTTATGCACCTTCATCCTTCCCGCTTTCGTGTTTTGCTGCTCCTGCTTACTCTTCTTTTCGTACTCTCCTCCTGCAACGGTCCCTCCGCTCCTTCGACGGAGAGCATCACCCTGACCGACGCCCTGGGCCGGTCGGTAACTCTGCCCGGACGTCCCCAACGGGTGGCCGCTCTGATCGGCAGCTTTGCAGACCTGTGGCTTCTTGCGGGCGGCTCCCTTTGCGCCGCGGCAGAGGACGCCTGGGAGGATTTCGGTCTGACTCTGGAGGATACCGTCAATATCGGCGGCGCCCATTCCCCCAGCCTGGAGCTTTTGGTTGCCAGCGATCCTGAGTTGGTGCTGGCCAGCGCCTCCACCGCATCCCACGTGGAGCTGGAAGAAGCCCTGACCTCCATGGGAATCCCGGTAGTGTATTTTGACGTGGATCATTTTGAGGATTACCTTGCCATGCTCAAAACCTGCACCGACCTTACCGGGCGGTCCGATCTTTATGAAATCAACGGCCTTGCCCTCCGGGCGAATATCGAAGCCATCAAGCAGGACTTTCAAAATGCCGCCCTTCCCGAATCCCGGCGAAAAATCCTTCTGCTTCGAACCTCCTCCTCTTCCGTAAAGGCCAAGGGAAGCCGGGGCACCATTTTGGGGGAAATGCTCGCCGACATGGGTTGTATCAACATTGCCGACAGTGACTCCACCCTGCTGGAAAATCTGAGTCTGGAGGCCATCCTTCGGGCAGACCCCCATCACGTCTTTGTGGTGACCATGGGCAGCGATACCGAAAAAGCCATGGCCTCCCTGGAACTGATGATTTCCGAAAACCCCGCCTGGCAAGGTCTGGCGGCCATTCGTGAGAATCGGCTCCACCTGATGGACAAAACCCTCTTCAACATGAAACCCAACGTCCGTTGGGCGGAGGCTTATCAAATTCTTTATGAAACACTTATTCAAGAGTAAAATTGCATATTGCTACCTTTTTGCCGCTCTTTTTCTGCTTTTCTCCGGCATATTGGGCTTATTGGTTGGCTCCACCCGGCTAGACCTCCGGGATCTTTTTTCGGAGGGTGCCTCCCACCAAACCACGCTGCGGATCCTGCTTTATGTCCGTCTTCCCAGGGTTCTTGGGAGTCTCTTTTGCGGAGCCGCCCTGTCGGTTGCCGGGGCAGTGATCCAGGGGGTTCTCTCCAACCGCCTCGCCTCCCCCAGCCTGATCGGGGTAAACGCAGGGGCCGGACTTGCGGTCACCCTGTGTTCCTCTTTGGGCCTTCTGGGAGGGTGGCCTCTTTCGCTTTCTGCCTTTCTTGGTGCCTTCGGGGCAGCCCTTCTGGTAAGTTGGGGAGCCAAAGCCTGGGGGGCTTCCCGGGGAACGGTAATTTTGATGGGCGTCGCTCTCAACGCCCTGTTGGGGGCCCTTTCGGACACCATCATCACCTTTTCCCCGGAACTCAGCATTACAAATAGCCACTTCAAGATCGGGGATTTTTCCGGAATCACCTATCTCCGGCTCCTGCCCGCTATCGTTATCATCCTGATTTCCATGCTGGCGGTTTTCACCCTGTCCAACGCGCTGGACGTTCTGACCCTTGGGGAGCACAATGCCCGGGGACTCGGCATGAACACCGCCGCCATGCGGGTGATCTTTTTGTTGCTTGCTGCCCTTTTGGCCGGAACGGCGGTAAGCCTTGCAGGCTTGCTGTCCTTCGTAGGCCTTCTGGTTCCCCATGCCGTGCGAAGGGTCGCCTCCCCCGCCGCCTGCCACCTGCTCCCGCTTTCCGCCCTCTTTGGCGGGAGTTTTGTCTCTCTTTGCGATACCCTGGCGCGGGTGATCTTCGCCCCCTACGAATTACCGGTGGGCATCATCATGGCCTTCCTGGGCGCCCCATTCTTCCTTGTGATCCTGATTCGCGGGAAAGGAGGTCACGAGCATGATTGAGTGCAGTCACCTTTCGGCCGGATACGGCAAGCGTATCATTCTGGAAGATCTTTCGGTCACCTTTGATAGGGGAAAATTGACCGGCATCATCGGCGTCAACGGTTGCGGAAAAAGCACCCTGCTCAAAACCATGCTGCGCATTCTCCCCGCCGCCTCCGGGGAAATTCGGGTGGACGGCATCCCTCTTTCGGCCATGTCCCATTCCCGGATCGCCCAAAAGCTGGCCTACCTGGCCCAAGGGAAGGAAATCCCCGACATGACGGTTTTCCGGATGGTGCTCCACGGCCGCTTCCCGCACCTCCGTTATCCCCACACCTACTCCAACCACGACCGGGAGTTAGCCCGCCAAGCCCTGGAACGAGTGGGCATCCCCCATCTGGCAGAGGAATCTTTGAGCAAGCTATCCGGGGGAATGCGGCAAACCGCCCACATCGCCATGGCTCTGGCCCAGAACACCGACTACATCCTTCTGGACGAGCCCACTACCTTCCTGGACGTGGGACATCAGTTGGCGTTGCTTACCCGCTTGCGTTCCCTTGCCCGGGAGGGAAAGGGTGTTCTTGCCGTCATGCACGATTTGCCCTTGGCCTTTGCCTTTTCGGATGAAATCGTTCTGATGGACGGAAAAAGGGTGGTTGCCAAAGCCGCCCCTGCCGCCCTGGCTTCCTCCCCCCTGCTCCGGGAGGTCTTTGGCGTTACCCTCCGCCATTTGGCAGACGAAAACCGTTATTTCATCGAGATATAATCAACCAGGCCGGAAGCAGTTGCTTCCGGCCTGGTTTCCTTACTTGGCGGTGCATGGTTCTGGTTCTGCCCATGCGTCTGGCCCCGGAGTCAGGTATCAATCCTGCATAACACGTGGATGTTTTTGTTTCTGTATACCAAATCGTCCCTTTCCACGAAGCCAATGCTGTCCCAAAACCCATTGCCGATATCGTTTGTCTTAAACGCCACCAATGCAACCTTGTTGATTCCCTCTTCCTCCAGGGCAGCCATCGCACAATCCACAAGCCTCTTTGCTATCCCTTGGTTTCTGTACGCAGGCAAAACAGCCGTGTGGTGGATATATCCGCGTCTGCCATCGTGGCCAGCCATAATCACCCCAATGATCCTGTCATCACACTCTGCTACAAAGCTTGTCTTAGGGTTACGTTTTAGATACCTTTCAATGCCCTCCCGGCTGTCATCTGCTGTGTTTAATCCCATTCCCGGCGTATGAATCCATAAATCATATACCCCATCATAGTCGGAAATCGACATTACCCTGATATTTACCATTACTTTCACCTCATACATCCGCATTTGCCAAACCGATTGTATCACAAATAGATCGTTTTTTCAATGGCGCTACGCTCTTCTACTCACAGCCAAAGACAAAAGGCGATCCGAGAAAATACGGACCGCCTTTTCTTTCTGGTTTAGCAGGACGTGCAAGCCCTGTTTCCCGGTTCAACCTGTTCGGGCAAATTGCAATTTATCTTTCCTTCAATGCTTCAAACATGGCAACAAGGTTTTCGGTGGGTGTGCCTGCCTGGACGTTGTGAATGGCGTTGAATACGTAGCCGCCGTCCTTTGAGAAGATCTCCAGACGCTCTTTTATCTGGTTTTTCACATCCTCGGGCTTACCGAAGGGAAGAAGATGCTGTGTATCTATACCACCGCCCCAGAATACGATATCCTTTCCATACTTCTCCTTCAAAAGCTTCGGATCCATACCCACAGCCGAACATTGTACTGGATTCAAAATATCAAAGCCCGCTTCAATAAAGAGCGGAACGAAGGGTTCCACCGCACCGCAGCTATGCTTGAAGGTTTTCCAATTGGTATTTTCGTGAATCCAGTTGTTGACCTTCTTATAGTATGGCATATACAGATTGCGGAAGGTATCGGCTGAACAGAAGGTGGAAATCTGCGTTCCAAAGTCTGTGCCGCAGACGAATGCCACGTCAATCTTGTCGCCGGTTTTTTCGTTTAGTCTTTTCAGATTTTCAATGGCAACGTCGGTCTGCTTGTCGAATATATATTTGACGCACTCGGGAGCGGTTGCGGTTGCCATATACCATTCGGCAACGTCTCTGATCCCCTTGGGATTTTTCAGATTCAGTCCCGGAACGAGTGCGATATCGCCCAGAGCCGTACCGCCGAAGCTCACCGTTACCCCTCTTCCGGTCTTCGCGGCGGCGGCAATATCCGCGGCGAATTCATCCAGGACTTCATCCGATGTATAGGTAAACTCTTCCAGATTGTCATCGGGATTCCAATCATCTATATCGTCAAAGGGAACTTGTCTCGATACTGCGTCAAAATACAACCCACCCTTCGGCATTTTGCCGCTGGGTGCAACACTGCGGTCGCCAAGGGGATGTATGTAGTGATTTCCCTCTTCGTCGTCCGTCAGGTTGAAATCTCCAGCAACCAAGACAATATCCCCGTTGTCCTGTTTCCATTCCTTCCAGTTTTCATTGGGAATGCCAAACATGTTTCTTCTTCCGCCAACGCCCTCAACGTCAAGCCCAAGCGCCGCCTTCAAATCCTCTTCGATCAGTCCCAGCATCTGATAGGGCTCATATACCTTGATCGTACGCTTTTCAAGTCCGTAATAGTCTCTTAACGCCGCAACGCAGGAATAGTGCATACCTGTAACCGTTGTGCCTCCGAAATCGACAGGAGTTCTGTCCCCCTCCTTGTGATTTAATGCGGCGAGTAATCTTTCCTTTGAAGTCATATCATAACCTCCCTACAAATCGTCATCCCGTCATTTTGAAAACAACAGAAGTCCGAAATTTTCACGCATACCACGGTCTTTGTATCCTATGCTTTTAAGCTACCGAGAATATATTATCGAATTATCGTGCCAATGTCAAGCGAAAGGCTCCTGTACGTGAAAAAAGAGTGGTCACAACGGTCAGGTCCGTTATGATCACCCGATGGTGTTGGAGTAGCTGGATTTGAACCTGCCGCATCCTGGCCCTAAAGTCTTATAACATAATTATATATCTTTTATGACATCTGTCCAGAAAGGTATTGTTAAAAATAGCGAGGTGTGTTATAATAACACCGAACAGATGTTATATCCATGGGAGGTCGCTATGAAAAGCTCCGATATTATCAAAGATATACGTTCAAGATTAGGATTGAGCCAAACAGAACTCGCAGAAAAACTGGGGGTTAGTTTTGCTACGGTCAATCGTTGGGAGAAAGGTCGCTGTGAGCCTTCGCAGATCGCACTCAGTGCCATTAAGCGTCTGTGCGCCCATCATAATATAGATTATTCTCAATTTGAAGGTAACCATATTATTACCTCTGATGAGATAGTAACATTATACCACGGTTCGAAGTCCGGCATCGTGGGCGACATCGCACCTACAAGCCGAGAGCATTGCGACTTTGGTAAGGGCTTCTATATGGGTGCAGAAATGGCACAGCCGTTGACCTTGATTTGCAACTATCCCAATGCGAAGCTCTATACCGTAAAAGTTGATCTTTCGGGATTAAAAATCCTTGATATTGAAGTCGGTATAGATTGGGCGCTTCTTGTTGCATATAATAGAGGCAAATTGGATTCAGTAAAAGGTACGGCGATTTATAGTCGCATTGCAGAAATGGCTGACGGATGTGATATGCTGATCGGCTTTATTGTCAATGACAGTATGTTCGTTGTGCTTGACCGCTTCTGCAAGGGTGAGATTACAGATGAAGCACTTATCCACAGTCTCTCTGCGCTGAAACTTGGCAAGCAGTATGTTGCGCTTACGGAGAAGGCGTGCAAGCAGATAGAAATAGTAGAAGAGAAAGCATTTTCTGATGCAGATCGTGAAATATTAAGAATTGAGAGTCAAAATAACCGTTTTGCAGGCGTTGCATTGGCAGAAGAAATCTGCCGTCAGTACCGCCGCGAAGGACGCTTCTTTGATGAAATATTGAAAGCCGGTGAGTAATATGACCGAACTTAACAGACAAGAATTCGGACTCTGCGATATCCAAGGCAGACTGTTTGAGTTGGCGCTTAAAAATGGATATGACTGCAAAGACTTTATCGAAAAGTTTATGAATAGCAAGACTGCCGCAGCTTTGGATCAAAGCTACGACCGCCTTCAGTGGGCGGGAGAGGAATATACCCTTGAAGAACTGAATGATGAAGTCGGTGGCTTGAAAAAAGACGGCACCGCCTACCACAACGAGATTATGTATTGGTCAGGCTACACCTACCGCTATTGGCATTATTATACCGGCGAGAGTAGCAAAGAAATGTACGCCATTGCCAACGCCGAGAGAATGGCAGCCGTTTATCTTGGCTTTCACACCTTAGATGTCGAGATGGCAATTGATAGGCTGAAAGAAAAATAATATGGATTATAACACTTTGTTGCGTCGGTATAATCAGCTTCTTCAAAAATACGAAATTCTCAAAAGTGAAAACACAAAACTTCGCAACTTGCTTTTAGTGCCAGAGGAGAACATAAATAGCGATGAAAGATTTTAAGGTGCCGCGGTAACGCAGCGCAGTTCTTCGGTTGCCAAAATTGCTTTATTTCGTTCGTTGTTTTGCGGCAGAGAGGATGTGTTTGCACGTCGATGGCACAGCAAGACTACCGAAAAAGCGGCTATCAGCCTGTTTGCGGAAACGAATGGGCAGACGGTTTATGTGATAAACGTAAATACAAGTGTTTCAGCTGTCCTAATCGAAAGTTGATGTAACTGACGGACAATGATGTCTTTCAGCATCTGGCAGGTAAAGACGGATATGGAAGAGATGTGATCGGTATATATCCTATGCTGAAGGATGAAACCTGCAATTTTCTGTGCGTTGACTTTGATGAAGGGGACTATGAAAGCGCTGTAACTGCATTTCGTATTGTATGTGAAGAGTTTGATGTCCCCTTATGTGTTGAGCGGTCACGTTCCGGCAACGGTGCACATATATGGCTATTCTTTGCAACACCTGTATCAGCAGTTATCGCACGCAAACTTGGGAGCGGACTTCTTACAAAAGCAATGGAAAGAAATGCAGGTATTTCTTTCAAGTCTTACGATCGATTATTCCCGAATCAGGATACCATGCCCGAAGGCGGTTTCGGAAATTTGATCGTACTGCCGTTGCAGGGAAACGCACGGAAAAACGGCAATTCTGTTTTCGTGGATGAGAACTTTATGCCCTATGAGGATCAGTGGGCGTATTTGAGTTGCGTACAAAAGTTAACGTCAGAGAGAGTGGAAAATCTCGTTGGTAAGCTTTGTAAGAATGGAGAACTCGGTACTCTTGTCAGCGACTCGGATGCGAAGCCTTGGGAAGTACGAAAAGAAGCTATATTAACGGTGCAAGACTTTCCGAATAAGGTCACGGTTGTGAAAGCCAATATGCTGTATGTTCCCGCAACGGACATATCATCTGCCGCTAAAAATGTAATCAAGCGATTGGCTGCATTTCGTAATCCGGATTTTTATCGTGCTCAGGCAATGAGGTTGCCGATCTATGATAAACCGAGAGTTATATGCACAGCGGAAATTACCGAAGAATATATCGGATTACCCTGTGGATGCGAAAATGCACTTTGCAAGTTGTTTAAAGATTGCAATGTTGAATATTCTTTTGATGATGAAACAAATTACGGCCATGCAATCTCTGCGACTTTTAACGGTGTCTTGCGTGAGGAGCAACAATCGGCCGCAGAAGCATTACTGGGATACAATACAGGTGTATTGTCCGCGACAACTGCCTTCGGCAAAACGGTGATTGCATCCTATTTAATAGGAATGCGAAATGTTAATACGTTGATTCTTGTACATACACAAAGCTTAATGCAACAATGGAAAAAGTCGCTTGAGAACTTTTTGGATTTGGAGGTAGCTCCGCCATTAACTAAGAACGGCAAAGCGAAAAAGAATTGGTCGCCCATCGGTGTTCTGGGTGCTGGAAAGACCACCTTACAAGGAAATGTTGATATTGCTGTTATGCAGTCTCTGGTGAACGGCGATGAGGTGAAATCACTTGTGCGAAACTACGGCATGATCATTGTTGATGAATGCCATCACGTCTCTGTGGTGAATTTTGAGAAGATACTTAAATTCGCCGATGCACGGTATGTGTATGGACTTACAGCAACACCAACCCGCCAAGATGGACATCATCCAATCATATTTATGCAGTGCGGGCCTATTCGGTACAAAGTTGATGCCAAGGCTCAAGCAGAAAAACGAGAGTTTGAGCATTATTTGATACCGCGATTCACTTCATACCGCAGTCTCGATACCGATAAAGGAATTGCAGAAATCTATCGAAATTTGTCTGAAAGTGAGATTCGTAATACGTTGATTGTAAGAGACGTGGTGAAATCATTGCAGCAAGGCCGCTGCCCGATCATTTTAACAGAACGACGCGAGCACGTGATACTTCTTGAACAAAGATTATCCGGTTATTGTAAAAATATTATCACCTTGTTCGGAACCGCTTCCCAAAAGGAACGCCGAGAGGCATTACAACGTTTGGAAACTATCCCGAGTCATGAATCTCTTCTGATTATTGCTACCGGCAAATATGTAGGGGAGGGTTTTGATTATCCGCGTCTCGACACCTTGTTTCTTGCTCTTCCTATCGCGTGGAAAGGAAAAGTCGCTCAATATGCAGGAAGATTGCATCGTAATTATCCCGGAAAAACAGAGGTACAAATATACGATTATGTCGATATCCACATCCCTGTATTGGAAAAAATGTACCAAAAGCGTGTGAAAGGCTATGCGGCAATCGGCTATAAAATCAAAATAGATCCGGCTCCGCGAACCGAACCGGATCTGATCTATGACGGTAAGACCTTTTATGATCCATATTGTCAAGATATCCGAACTGCATCGAAAGAGATCTTGATCGTTAGTCCGTTTATGAGAAAAGGACGTATTACCCAGCTTATGAGGTGCTTAACCGAGGCTATTCTGAACGGTGCTTTTGTAACCGTCGTCACCCGACCTTCGGAAGATTTTAAGGAGAAAGAGCGTGAAACGGTTGAGAAAAATATTTTAGCACTGCAAGAGTATGGAATTAAGGTTATTGCGAAACCAGGATTTCATCAAAAGTTTACGGTTATTGACGGCGAAGTGGTGTGGTACGGTAGCGTAAACTTCTTGAGCTTTGGAATCTCTGAAGAAAGTATTATGCGTTTCACCAATGCAGATATTGCCGGACAACTGATTGATACCGTGCAGTGATATTTTAAAGCCAGCACCCAAAGTGTATAACTGTTTAGAGAGAACGATAGACCAAACCAAATCAGGGGAGTTTTGTTGTTCGTATGGTATCTCTAACGATAGCGAAGGTCAAGTCTTTTTGTGGATATCCTTGTTAAAAAGTGCTATGCCAATTTCAGTCAAACTACTGTTAACAAAAACACAGGATTACACAATCCATACTCTTCGTTGCTTTTTGGTGAAGTCGTGCCAGAGGATAAGATAACAGAAAAATGATTTCTTTGAAAAATAATCAGTTGAATTTATTCTGATTTTCTCTGGACTTCTG
>JAFYNU010000497.1 GCA_017547975.1 Clostridia bacterium | reverse complement strand
GCAGCGATGGGTGTTTTCCTGTCTGCCGACTGGATGACGGCCTTCGTATTTTTCGAAATTCTCTCCCTGACCTCCTTCGTGTGGGTCATTCACGATGAAACCGAAGGGGCTCTCCGGGCCGCCAAGACCTATCTGGCGGTGGCGGTGATCGGCGGGCTGGTGCTTTTCATGGGGCTTGGGATGCTTTACAAGGCGTTCGGCACCCTGGAAATGGATGCCATTGCCGCCCTGGCCCCGGATTTTGCAAACAAAAACTGGCTTTACGGAGCCGGGCTCTGTATCCTTTTCGGCTTTGGAGCCAAGGCGGGTATGTTCCCCCTGCACATCTGGCTTCCCAAAGCCCACCCGGTGGCGCCTGCCCCGGCCAGCGCCCTGCTTTCGGGCGCCCTGACCAAGGTGGGTATCTACGGTATTGCGGTACTTTCCACCTCCCTTTTCCATGGGGATGAGGCCTGGGGCAATATGCTCCTTCTGCTTGCGGTGGCCACCATGTTTGGGGGCGCTCTGCTTGCGGTCTTTGCGGTTGATTTGAAACGGATTCTGGCTTCCTCATCCATGTCCCAGATCGGTTTCGTGCTGATCGGCGTGGCCCTTTCCGCCGCCCTTGGGGAGGAGGGGAGCATTGCCGCCGCCGGTGCGATCTACCACATGATGAACCACTCGATCCTCAAGCTGGCTCTCTTCATGGGGGCCGGTGCGGTGTATATGAACCTGCACGCTCTGGACCTGAACAAGCTCCGGGGATTTGGCCGGAAAAAGCCGGTGCTTGCCATTCTCTTTGCCTTCGGCGGGCTTGGGCTGGGGGGCATCCCCCTTTGGAACGGCTACCTGAGCAAGACCCTGCTCCACGAGGCCATTCTGGAGTACGCCCACCATACCGGAAGTATGTGGATTTCCGGCGTGGAATGGATATTTATGCTTACTGGCGGTATGACCCTGGCCTACATGACCAAGATTTTTGTGGCTCTCTTCCTGGATAAACCCGGGGAGGAGAGCATCCAAAGCAAAAAACAGACCTATGCTACCCCCCTGAGCCGGGTGGTGCTGGCCCTGTCGGCTCTCCTGATTTTCATCATGGGAATCCCGGGGATTATGACCCGGCTTGTGGAACCCGCCCTCTTTTTCGCAGGGGGCAGCCACCTGCACGTGCCCCATTTTTTTGCCTGGGAGGCCCTGAAGGGTGCGGTGATTACCCTGTGCGTGGCAAGCGTGGTGTATTTTGGCCTGATTCGGGGTCTATTGATGAAAAAAGGCCGCTATTTGGATCGTTGGCCGGCTCGTTTGGACCTGGAAAATACTCTTTACCAGCCGATTCTGCTGGGGCTCCTGCCGGGGGTGTTCGGGGGAATTGCCAAGCTGCTTTCCACCCTGCCGGATTTGGTATTTCGAACTTTGCCATGGGTGTTTGGGGCAATATTTCGTTTCCTTTGCGATCTTCCCGACCGAATTTTGCTAGTTTTGCGTAAAACCGTTCTGCGGGAAGTGAAGCCCAAGGTGGCGATCCACAGGGGTAGCCTGGTTTCCGAAACCCTGGGCCACGTGGCCAATCGGTTGACTCACACCAACCGCTTCGTCATGTACTACGGCAGTGTGGAAAAATGGATGCGGGAAAACGTCAGCGAGATCGGATCCGGATTCTCCTTCGCCCTGCTTTTGACCTGTCTGGGGCTGTGTGTTACTTTGATTGGATTGCTTCTTTTTTAACCTGTAAAAAGTATGCATAAATATGCGTATAAACCCTTGACATATACAAAAAAAGCGAGTATACTATACGCTGTTCACCCGTGATCAATCAAATGGAGGATATCAATATGAAAAAGGAAAACATCAAGAAGGTCGTTCTCGCCTACTCCGGCGGTCT
>JAFYNU010000496.1 GCA_017547975.1 Clostridia bacterium | reverse complement strand
GTTTTCCAGTTGCTGCGGTTGAACTGGAGGGAAAAAACCTGTTCATTGGCAACGAGCGGATTTCCATAGCGGTCCAGAAGATTCCCACGGGTGGCGTGAAGGGTGGTGGAGTAGGTGGAGGTGACCACCTTGGTGATGGAGTCATCCTCCCGTGCCTGGGCGGCGTCCACCTGCATATTGTACATGACAATGGTTAACAGAATCACCAGTACGAGGGAAATCAGAATCAGGACCCGGTAGCGGTTTAGTACGGTAGTAGGTTTCAAATCGGATTCCTTTCTGCGTTAATCCTCTGCCTTATGATAAATATGACTGATGACAGGGAATAACGGCAAAAACCAAAGGGCGGAATAGAGTCCGGCAGGGACGAAATAGGTGAAAAACAGAGAAAATTCTCCCTGGCCGGGAATCACCAGATCCAAAAGCAAACGAATCAGGCAGGAAATAAGATAAATGCCGTAGCCGGATAGAAGAATAGGAACAAACCGGGTGCGATAGTAACGCTCGGCAATCAGACCCACCAGAATGGCCAGGAGCATATACATGACGGTGTAGTAGCCGGCGGTCTTTCCGTTTGCGGCATCGCACAGGATACCGATGAAACAGCCAAGCCCCGCACCCCACTCCTTGCTGAAAAAGATGCTGCCGGCAGCCACCAAAAAGGGCATCACGTTGACCCGGTAACCCCAGAGTCGCAAAGATTCTGCCGCTACCCCCCAAAAGGCAAAGGTTACGGCAACCAAAAGACCCAGGGCAACTATTTTGTACAGAATACGTCGAATGTCACCCATATCAGCCTTCCTTTACAAAGTCGGTGATGACAAATACCAGGGTCAGTTCATTGACGTCCACGTAGGGGGCAATCTCGGCCTGCATACTGCCGCCGCCGGGAGCAATGGAAACAGCAGCCACTTCCCCCACCATGATACCATGGGGGACGTTGTCACCCAAACCGGAGGTGCAAATTTCATCTCCAACGTAAAGGGAAGAATCAAGCGGAACATAGGAAAGTTTCAGCTTTCCTTCCCGCATGAGAGCATAATCCCCTTCACACATCATACTTTCCTTGGTACGGACGTTTTGCCCGCCAACCGAAAGGCCACTGTCGATGACCGAAAGGACGTTGCACCAGTTAAGACCCACTTCGCAGACGTACCCCACGTAGCCTTCGCTGACAATGACGGTGTCCCCCACCTCGATGCCCACGTTGGAACCCTTATCGATGGTGAAGGTATAGGAAAAGTCTCCGTCCGGGCGGGAAATGACATCGCACATTTCCAGGGTAAACTGCTCGTTGTCACGGGTAATATTGAGAAGATCCCGAAGCTTTTCGTTTTCTTCTTTGTACTTTTCTGCTTTGCGGATCAGATCTTCCTTTTCCAACAATTCTTCCTTCAGCGCTTCGTTTTCCAGTTTCAGAGAATCAAACTCCGTGATGTAGGAAAAGAGCTTACCAATTCCCTCGGCACACCAGCTGAAGGCCTTTTCAAAGGGGGAAGTAATGGCAGAGGCAACGTTTGCAACCGGGGTAGCAGTCCCCGGTGCGTAAGCCGATATGACGGAAAAAAGAACCACGACGCCGATGACAATCAGCACCGCAATGATCAGTCGGTTACGAAAAAATGATCTCAAAATTGCCTCCGTAAGGATAAAATTTCAACGCCGAAGGATTGCATCAGTTCGGCAAAACGGCAGACAGGGAACCCCATAACGGCGAAAAAGTCCCCATCCAGATGAGATACAAACAGAGAACCCAAACCCTGGATGCCGTATGCACCTGCTTTGTCCATGGGCTCTTTCGAATGAACGTAATCCCAAATCTCCCGGGAGGACAGTTCCCGAAAGGTGACACGGGAGGAAACCACTGCCGTTTCTGTCTTTTTGTGGGAAAGAAGGGCGATGCCGGTGTGTACCAGATGGGTATTGCCCGAAAGGGAGGAGAGCATACGGAACGCATCATCCTCGTCTTTGGGTTTGCCCAGAATTTCACCATCCAAAGCCACAATGGTATCGGCAGAGATGACAATATCTTCCTCACCGGCTGTGGGGAGAATGGCTTCCCCCTTGTTTTGGGCAAGGCGGACCACCAATTCCTCCGGGGTCAGCTCAGGATAATCCTCCTCCACCACGCCGGAGGGTTGGATTAAAAGGGGGCCAACCCCCAGCATTTCCAAAAGCTCCCGGCGGCGGGGAGAGGCAGAAGCAAGAATAAACTGCATGATCTTACTTGGTCTTCATGATCAGGGCGCGATGACGCCACAGATAGTCGATGCCGGACCACAGGGTGATGGCAGCCATGATATAGGAGAAGATATTGACCAGGAGATTGGCGTTTGCGGGGAAGAAGTCGGCCACAAGGAAACTGAGGATAATCAGAACCATCTGGGAGAAGGTTTTGACCTTTCCGGAAAAGCCGGCTGCCATGACAACCCCCTCACCCATGGCAAGAATGCGCAGGGAGGTGATGATCAGTTCGCGGCCGATGATGATGAAGGTACAGACCGAATGCATGAACCCCACCTGAGTGAAAACCAAGAGGGCGGAGATAACCAGAAGCTTGTCTGCCAGAGGGTCCACAAACTTGCCGAAGGTGGTGACCTGATTGTACTTACGGGCAATATAGCCATCGATAAAGTCGGTGATGCTGGCAATGGCGAAAACGATCACCGAAGCCAGATAGTGATGGGGGAAGGGCCACAGGCAAAGAACCAAAAATACCGGAATCATGGCCACGCGGACCATGGTAATTTTATTGGCGGTTGTCATTTTGCTTATTCCTCCTTGGATGCGGGAGAGCCGAAAAGCTCACCCTCGTAGTTTTCTTCGATGATGATGTCAATAAATTCGCCGTCTTCGGGGCGGGGTTTGGCTTTGAAGAAGATTTTGCCGTCGATTTCGGGGGAGTCGGCGTAGCTGCGGCCAAAGCTGATTTCGGCAATGCGGTCAAAGCCTTCGCAAAGGACCTTGACGGTTTTGCCTACCAGCGATTCGTAATACTGGGACATGATGCGGTCGGTCAGGTCGTAAAGAAGTTCTTTGCGGTGTTCGGCGGTTTCCTCGTCCACCTGGTCGGGAAGCTCGGCGGCAACCGTGCCCTCCTGGGGGGAGAAGGAGAAAACGCCCACCCGTTCGAACCTGACTTCCTTGCAGAAATCGCAAAGCTCTTCGAAAATTTCCTCGGTTTCGCCGGGAAGACCCACGATCAGGGAGGTACGCAGGATGACGCCGGGAATCTTTTCCCGGAGCTTTTTCACCAGGGCCAGAAGATCGGCCTTGGTGCCACGGCGGTTCATGGCCTTGAGAATCTGATCGTTGCAGTGCTGCATGGGGATATCCAGGTAGTTGCAGATCTTGTCCTCTTCGGCAATCAGATCAATGAGTTCGTCGGTGATGCCGGCGGGATAGAGGTAATGGAGGCGGATCCATTCGATGCCGTCGATGCGACAGAGACGGCGAAGCAGAGTCACAAGCGACTTGCCCTCCAGATCCTCCCCGTAGCGGGTGATATCCTGGGCAATGATGTTGAGCTCCTTGACACCGTCGGCGGCCAATTCTTCGCATTCCTTGACGATGGCATCCTCTTCCCGGCTGCGGAAATTACCCTTCAGGGAGGGGATGATGCAGTAGGAACAGCGGTTGTTGCAACCTTCGGCAATACGCACGTAGGCGGAGTACCAGGCGGTCAGGCGGGTACGGCCGCATTCGGTGACCGGGGCGTTGATATCCCCGAAGACGGCGGGATGCTCGTCCCGCAGGGCGCTTTCCACCACTTCCACGATGTTGTCGTAGCTGCCACAGCCGGCAAGCCCGTCCACGTCGGGGAATTCCTCGGTGATTTCTTCCCGCACCAACTCGGCAAGGCAGCCCACCACGATGAGCTTTTTCAGAGTCCCGTCTTCCTTGAAGCGCAGAAGCTCCAGAATGTTTTCCACCGCTTCGGCCTTGGCGCTGTCGATAAAGCCGCAGGTGTTCAAAATGATGATCTCGGCGTCCATGTAACCCGGTACGGCGGTGTAGCCTGCCTGTTCCATGCGATAGATCATCTGCTCGCTCATGACGGTGTTTTTGGGGCACCCCATGGTGACCACGGTAAATGTATGGGACATAATGATCATTCCTCGTTTTCTATTTCTCTCTCCAGCGAAGAGAGGTATTGATTGATGATGTGTTGCACCTCGTTCCGGTCAAATCCCCGGGCACGCAGGTAGGTGCTTCCCTTTTGCAGGGTTTCCCGGTCGGATTGGCCTTTACACTTTTTCTGCAAAAGCCGCAGGGGAGCATCCCCTATTTCCAGATTGGCAAGGGCTTCCTCGCAAAGATCCCGGTCCACCCCCCGGCGGCAGAGGTCAAAGAGGATGGCTCTTTTGCCCTGACCCTTTCGGGTGGCTTCCCGCAGATGGATCTTGATGACCTCCCGGTCGTTTAGTACCCCGATGCGGGTGAGCCAGTCCAGGGTGTCCTGGGCGACTTCCGGAGTGAACCCCTTGTCCAGGAGTTTTTTGCGCATTTCGCCCGCAAAAATGGGGCGCATGGCCACCTTGGCGGCGTAATCCCGGGCCCGTTCAGGGGTGTGGTACAGGCTGAATTTGGGAAGCAGGGCTGGGGAAACCTCCGCGCCCTTTTCCAAACCGAGTTCAGAAAGCCGGTCCCGATTCAGAAAAAGGCTCTGTCCATCGGAGAGGAGAACGCAAACACGTTTCCCTCCCCGGACGGGGAGTAATTTTTCCACGATGGGCATATCCGACTTCCTTTCCCGGTCCCATAAGGGAACCGCCTGGAATAAACCACACTACATTATACACTGAAATGGCTCGAATGGCAATATTCTTTTTTGCATGGCACCGCATTTGTCGGTGATAACAGACAGAAATCCAGGGGAAAGAAGTGAAAAAACAAACGCTTTACCTATTGCAAACCAGAACCTTTTTCTTTATAATAGTAGAGATAGTTTACAGACCTGAAAGAGGATACGCAAGATGTTTGAAAAAGTAAAAGAATTGTTCCGGCCCCAGGACATGACCAAGGGCAGTCCCACCAAAGGTATTCTGCTCTTTTCCATTCCCCTGCTGATCGGAAACTTTGCCCAGCAGCTTTACAGCACCGTGGACTCGGTGATCGTAGGCCAGTACGTGGGCGATGCCGCCCTGTCGGCCATCGGCACCACCCTGCCCATCATCAACCTGCTTTTGGTGCTCTTCATGGCCATT
Source organism: Clostridia bacterium (assembly GCA_017547975.1). Taxonomy (GTDB): domain Bacteria; phylum Bacillota; class Clostridia; order Oscillospirales; family QAMX01; genus RUG11797. The sequence continues at coordinate 4,820 of JAFYNU010000496.1, read as the reverse complement.
GCCACCGGTTCGGGTATCATGGTTGCCCAGTATTTCGGGGCAAGAGCCAAGAATGACCTGGCCAAGACCATCGGCAACTCCATTACCCTGATCGTCATTGCCACCCTTGGCATTATGGCGGTGGGTATCGCCTTCTCCGGTACCTTCCTGGAAATGACCAATACCCCGGAGGAAACCTTTGACATGGCATACGATTATCTGATTATCAGCATGATCGGTGCTTTGGGTTCTGCCCTTTACAATATCGTATCCGGGATCCTGCGGGGGCTTGGTATTTCGGTGTTCCCCCTTTTGATCCTGCTTCTGACCGCCGGTATGAATACCGTGCTGGACCTTTGGTTTATAGCCGGTCTTGACATGGGAGTTGCGGGTGCCGCATGGGCCACCATCATTTCCCAGGCGATCTCGGCCGTTATCCTGATTTGGAAGCTTGCCAAAATGCGCCATGAGCTGGTGCTTTCCGCATCCTCCTTCAAGCTGACCAAGAAGTACGCCCTGGGCGTTATGAAGCTTGGTTTGCCCGCCGGCGTCAGCCAGGCCATTATGTCCCTGGCTATGGTATTTGTCCAGTCGCTGACCAACAGCATGGGCTACATCATCGTCACCACCACCACCGCCGTGATGCGCATCGACGGTTTTGCCATGCTTCCCAACTTTACCTTCGGTATGGCCATTTCCACCTACGTGGGACAGAACGTGGGTGCCGGAGATTTTGACCGCGTGAAAAAGGGCAGCCGGGCCTGCATGAAGATCACCATGATTGCTTCGGTGACCCTGGTCCTTCTGCTTCTCTTCTTCAGCCCCTATATGCTCCAGCTCTTTACCACCAACCCCACCATCATCAGCCTTGGTACCACCCAAATCCGCATCCTGGCGGCGGGCTACATTGCCATGGGTCTTTACCAGGTCTTTGTAGGCATCATGCGTGGCGCCGGCGATACCATGCCCGCCATGTGGATCTCCTTCTTGACCACCGTTGTGTTCCGTACTCCGTTGGCTTACCTGTTGGCTTATTTCACCAGATCTGACGAATACCCCAACGGCAATCCTATCGCCCTGTTCGTATCCCTGCTTGTAAGCTGGGTCATGGGTGCCGTGATCTCCGGTATCTGGTACAAGGTTGGCAAGTGGAAGGAAAAGGCCATCATCAAGCGCGACGTGAAACAACAGGAAGCCATGGCCGAATAAAACAAAATTAAAAATCCGATGTGAGAACTTCACATCGGATTTTTTCATAGAGCGGCATTCACGTCCGAAAGGATAGCCTGGTAGAAGGCTTCCTCCCAATCATCCCGGCCAAGGGAGAAAAGGGCCTGGCAGAAAAGAAAGCGGTATTTCCCTGCAAGGGTGGCTTCCGGTTTGGTTTTGGCAAGGGTTTGAAGAGCCAAAAGAAGTTCTGCTTTTTTTCCCAGAACTCCATCCGGGTTGGTAAGGAGATTTTGCACGTCATAGGGAATGTTTTTTTCACAGGGGGCGGCACAGCGGAAGCAGTCAGGCACGATCCGGGCCCGTTCGGCCTCCACCTGTTGAATAGCAAAAAGGGGGTCTCCTTCTGCCAGGGCAAGTACCCCTTCTGCTAAAGCCCGGTCGGAGGATTCGGTCAGGAGATGCTCATTTCCCTCGGTAGCCCGGGCAAGGGCAATGAGGGCGGTAAGCAGTTTATTTTGTTCTTCAGAGGTAAAGGGAAGCAAAACCATAAAGAAACCTCCTATCGAAAAAGAATTAGAAACCGGTGCAGCAGATGGCTGCACCGGTTTTGGTATTTAGCCTTTCAATGCGTCGGCCAGCAGATCCATACTGGAATCCTTGGTGTATTCCGAAACGGCGGGGTTGGATAGCTGTTCCACCAGGGTGGCAAGGAGCTTTTCCCGTTCGGTGACGGGACGAGGGTGCCGATCCCGGTAAAGCGATTCGTAAAAGTCCAAAAGGCGCCGGTTGGTCTCCTGGTGGGCTTTTACCACCCGGCTGATGCCCTCCGCCTTGGCGGCGGTACCCACGTCCCCGGGGCCACCGCTGTAGATGGCATTCAGGGAAAGAAGGGCCTCCTCCAGGTAAGCCCGATCGGCGGAGATCCGCTCGATTTGGGAAAGGATGTACTCGTCGGTGAGTTCGAGGGTTTCGGATTGCAGGGTGGGTTCGGTAATATGTTCTGACATGGTGTGTTCCTCCGTTTTTGGTGGCGGCGGACACGTAAGACAGATGGTGGTTTCGTTGATGAAGCGTGCCCGACCGCATTTGACAAGACCTTTTGCCCGTTTGGGGTAGGTCGCTTCCAGTTGATTTCCGTTTTCGTCTACAACAATGATGTTTTTTTCGATGGGTGTCATCCCCTTTGCCGTATATCCTGTGTGAAGCCGTTTTTTGTTATGGGTGCCCTCCCCGTTCACGGCTTTAGTATAACACAGGGGTAATTAAATTGCAAGAAAAAAACTCCCCTGATGGCTCAAGGGAGTTTTTGGCTTATATACTTTCCGGGAAATTCTCCTCAGTATAGACCGGGATGCCGCTCTTGAGAAGCAATTCGGCGGTGACCCCATCCCCGGGGATGAGGGTATGGGAAAAGCTTCCGTCGTAGATCTCCCCATGGCCGCAGGAGGGACTCCTGGCTTTCAAAATGGCAAGCGCCACCCCTTCCCGGCGGGCGGTTTCCAGAGCGATCTTGGCTCCCAGGGTGTATTCCCGGGTAACGTCCACCCCATTTTGGTTTGTGACCCGCTCCCCGCACCGTTCGGCGGGAACACGAGGAGTAGGAAGTCCCCCATCGCATTCGGGGCAAACGGGGATCAGGGTGTGTTTTTCCGAAAGGGCCAGAATGGCGGGATTGGGTTTGGATGCTCCGTCATATCGGCATGGGTAACCAAGCAGACAGCGGCTGACCAGGATTTTCATGATGCCTTAGAGCTCGGTGTAGCCCTTGACGGGATCCAGCTCGAAGTTATCGTTCCAGGTAATATAGGGCATACCCTTTTCATCGAACTTGATGAGCAGGAAAATGTAGCTGGAGGAGAAGTATTCGCTTCCGCTCCAACGGTCGCCCACGTAGATATATTGCTTGCCCTGTTCGGTATCCAGGGGCAGAATGAAGGCGGGTTGGGAGCGGAAGGTGGTGTCGTCCCCAAAGTCTTCCAGCAGGGAGAAACGGGAGTTGATACCGTCCGACCAGGCGTATTTGCCCTGGTTGGGAGCCCAACCGGTGCAGTAGGAGGAGTAGATGAAGTATTTGCCATCCTCCCGGCGCATGACGGCGGGAGCTTCCCGGTATTCGCCCTGCCACAGCTTGGCAACCAGTTCTTCTACGTTGAGGTAATCCTCGGTGAGGCGGTAGACATGCATATCGGCGTTGTCACGGGAGGCGGAGAGGAAGTAGGCGGTGCCGTCCGCATCCTGGTAGAGGGTGCAGTCACGGGACATGTAGCCGAAGGGGTTGAAGCTGCCATGGTAAACGAAGTCCCCGTCGGGGGTGTCGCAGGTGGCGATGGCACAACCGGCGCAGAGGTAGTTGCGGCCGTTTTCGTAATGGGCCCACATAACGAACTTGTTGAGCTTTTTGTTATAAAGCACCTTGGGGCGTTCCAGATTGATCTTGTAGCGTCTGCGTTTGGTGGAATCGGCATTGTCGGCACCGGCAGCCACCGGGGTTTCCTCGTCCTCGTTCTTGAGTTTCAGGTCGGTGCGGACCCGGATGGGTTCGGTTTTGGATTCCGTAGTGAGAACGTGGTTGCGGAATTCCCAGTTGGTCAGGTCCTTGGAGCGGTAGACGCTGACGTAGATGTTGTCCCGGCGGTCCTCGCCGTACCAATACCAGTAGCCATCATACTGCAACATGTGGCCCCCGTGGGCGTGGATGGGATTGCCATCGGTATCAAGCCATTTGGTTCCGTTTACTAACATATTTTGACTCCTTTCAAAAGGAAAATTTTACAGAGCGGCCAGAGCCATGTGGTTTTCGCGGAAGGAGGCGTGGGTAAGGGTTTCGTCCTTGCCGCTGACTTCGTAAAGGAAGGGACCGTGGTAGCCCACCTCTTCCAGGGCGGTGAGGATGTCCTTCCAGCGGTTTTCGCCCTTCATGGGGAGCAGATGGCGTTCGTCCACAAAGTCGTAGTCCGAAACGTGCAGGGTGACGATGCGGTTGCCAATGGCACGAACGAAGTCGGCGTTGGCGGTGGGTTCCCCTAACAGATGGTTGGTATCAAAGCAAACCGAAAGCTTGGGGTTCTTCTCCAAAAGCTCCAGGATGTCGTCGCTGCTGCGGCCCAGGCAGGTGCGGGGCAGATTTTCCACAGCCAGGTGAGTGCCATAGGATTCGGCATAGTCCGCCAGTTCCCGGAGAGCGCTGCGGGAATTTTTCATCCGTTCGTGGCGGTAAGCATCCCCAATGGGTTCGGAGGAGGGATGGATGACGATGACCTTGATGCCCGCCCGGGCGGCCAGGAGGATGTACTTTTTCTGGAGCTCTACGGTTTCCTTGGCCTTGTAGTCGGTACGGGAAATGTCCAGCTCCTGGGAGAAGGGCAGATGGAAGGACCAGGGGGTGGCTCCGGCACGGATGCAATATTCCCCGTAAAGCTCGGGGTTTTTCATGAAGTAGGTTTTGGCGATGGTTTCTTCGTTCAGGGATACCTCCAGGTAGGTAACGCCGTTTTGAACGTAGTCTTTCAAAAGGGCTTCCGAAAGCCGCTTTTCGTCGGGGATACGTCCCGCATCAAAACTGAGGGAACAGCCGGTGGGCCAGAGGGATGCTTTCATAATCAAAATCAATTCCTTTCCGGATTCTGTATGCTCTTATGGTATCAAAAACCGAAGCAATTTGCAAGATGCAC
>JAFYNU010000495.1 GCA_017547975.1 Clostridia bacterium | reverse complement strand
GCCTTCGGTTTCGATGAAGGTCTTCACTTCTTCCATGGTCAGGCAGGGCTTGGTGTGGGCTTCCAGGTTTTCCTTGGCCCGGTTGTAAAGGTTCTGGTGCAGATCCTCCAGCAGGGCGGGAACGGCGGTTTCCAGGTCGGCCAGGGGAACGAATACCTTGGCGCCGGTGTCACGGCGGCAGATGCAGCACTGACCCTTTTCCATGTCTCTGGGGCCAATTTCCACGCGAAGGGGAACACCCTTCATTTCGTATTCGGATGCCTTCCAACCCATGGAGTTGTCGCTGGCGTCCATTTTGGCACGGATGCCCATGGCGGTGAGACGGTCCAGAAGAGCCTGGGCGGCGTCCAGAACGCCGGGCTTGTGCTGGGCAACCGGGATCACGATAGCCTGAGTGGGGGCGATCTTCGGGGGCAGAACCAGACCGCTGTTGTCGCCGTGGGTCATGATGACCGCACCGATCATGCGGGTGGTGGAACCCCAGCTGGTCTGGAAGGGGTACTGGAGCTTATTGTCACGGCCGGTGAAGGTCACGTCGTAGGCACGGGAGAACTTGTCGCCAAAGTAGTGGCTGGTGGCGCCCTGCAGGGCCTTGTGGTCCTTCATCATGCATTCCACGGTGTAGGTGGCTTCGGCGCCGGCAAACTTTTCCTTGTCGGTCTTGCGGCCCGGCTTTACGGGGATGGCGAGCACCTTTTCAAAGAAGTCGGCGTAGCAGTTGAGCTGCTGCAGGGTTTCGGCTTCAGCTTCTTCGGCGGTTTCGTGGATGGTGTGACCCTCCTGCCACCAGAATTCACGGCTGCGCAGGAAGGGACGGGTGGTCTTTTCCCAGCGGATGACCGAGCACCACTGGTTGTACAGCATGGGCAGCTGACGGTAGGTTTGGAGAATGTTGCTCCAATGGTCGCAGAACATGGTTTCGGAGGTGGGGCGGAAGGCCAGACGTTCCTCCAGCTCTTCGCTGCCGCCGTGGGTGACCCAGGCGACTTCGGGGGCAAAGCCGTTGACCAGCTCCCCTTCCTTCTTCAAAAGGCTTTCGGGGATCAGTACCGGCATGGCCACGTTTTCGTGACCGGTCTTCTTAAATTCTGCATCCATGATGGACTGGATGTGTTCCCAAATGGCGTAGCCATAGGGGCGCAGAATGGTAAAGCCCTTCACGCTGGCGTATTCCACCAGCTCTGCCTTACGGCAAACGTCGGTATACCATTTGGCAAAATCTTCCTCCATGGAGGTGATCTGCTCTACAAGCTTCTTGTTATCGGCCAAAATCATCATTCCTTTTTCATAACGTTATAGGGACACGAGAATAGTACTATTTTAGCCGATTTGCAAGCAAAAATCAAGTGTCATTGTCAACAAAATCCATCTACAAAAGCAAAAAAAGGAGATTGATTGCACAAAATCCCTGTACCCCGAAAAGAGCCAGGGCAGAAACCGTGATGGGATTGACCCCCAGGCAAAGTCCCAGGGGCTCCATGGCCAAATTGTAAAGGAACAGGAATGCCAGGGCGCCGGCGGTGTTGCGTACCAGAAGGTACAGAGGCCGCACCGGAAAACCCAGAAAGTGCAAAAGGAAGATGAAGCAGGAGATCAGAACCCCCATGCCGCCAAGAATGTCCCGCAGGACGGGGGAAAGCGTCACAATGAACCTCCTTTACAAAAACGGTTGATCTGCGGCCAGCTCCCGCAGGTGGTCCAGAGCCTTCTTTTGAATGCGGCTGACCTGCACCTGGGAAATCCCCAGAATTCTGGCCGCCTGGGTTTGGGTCATGTCGCGGTAGAATAAAAGGAGAATCACCTCCATTTCCCGCTGGGGAAGGGTGTGAATCAGTTCCCGCAGGGCAATCTTATCAATAAAATCCTCCGAATCGGCCGTGGCCACCAGGTCGGAAAGAGGGGTGCCGTCGGTGCCGATTTCCCGTTCCAGCGAATCCACCCCGGCAAAGGCGGTTTCGCATTCACTGATTTCGGCGGGGGAGAGGCCCAGGTATTCCGAAAGCTCCGAAAGGTGTGGGTCCCGGCCCAGGGTCAGGCTGAGCTCCTTCCTGCCCCGGGAAAGCTTTCCGGCCCGTTCGTAGACCGAACGGGATACCTTAATTACGCCTCCGTCCCGCAGATAACGGCGGATTTCCCCCTCGATTTTCGGCACGGCGTAGGTGGAAAATTGCACGCCGTAATCGGGGTCAAAGGCCCGGATGGCCTTGTAAAGGCCGATCATGCCAATTTGCGTGAGCTCTTCCGGGTCGGCACCCCGCCCCAGAAAACGGCGAACCAGAGCGTGCACAAGCCCGGTGTTTTCTTCCACAAGGCTTGCCTCCGCCTCCCGGTCGCCGGCGTGAGCCCGGGTCAGGAGGGTTGTACGATGGGCTTCGTTACTCATGACCAAGCTTTTTTCGCATGCGCACGCTGGTGCCCCGCCCCGGGGTGGAAAGCACCCGCAGGTAGCCCATGAAGCTTTCCATAATGGTGAAGCCCATGCCGCTTCGGTCGGCGCCGCCGGTGGTGTATGTAGGGGTACGGGCCAGGTCGATGTTTTCGATGCCCCGGCCCTTGTCCCGGACCGAAATGTCGATTTCGCCCCCCTCCAAAAGCCGCAGGGTCATTTCGATGGTGCCCACCCTGTCGGGGTAGGCGTGTACCACCGCATTGGTCACCGCTTCACTGACGGCGGTTTTCACGTCGCAAAGCTCCTCCATGGTGGGATCCAGTTGGCTGACAAAGGCGGCGGCGATGGAACGGGCCAGGGCTTCGTTGGCCGAGCGGGAGGGGAAGGAGAGCTTTAGGGTATTGAGAATCTTCTTTTTCATGGTTTACCTCCTTTCCTTATGCTGGGATGGAGACCAGCTTTTCCACCCCGGCGGCTTTCAAAATGCGCCGGGCAAAGGGGGGCAGGTCGGTGATCTCCAGGATACCGCCCAGGGCGGCCATGCGTTTGTAAAGCGAAAGCACCAGGGCGATGCCGGAGCTATCCATAAAGCTGAGCCGGGCCATGTTCAGGGTCAGGTGCATGGGCATGGTTTGATCCAGCCAGGCATGAATTTCTGCCAGGGCGGTGCGGGCGGCATGGTGATCCAATTCCCCCCACAGAACCACTTCGGTTCCCCTGTGATTGGTTTTATATTCCACTCTCATTGCTTGTTCCCTCCTTTTTGGATAGTATACCCCAAAGGGGGGAATACATTCTGTCGAAAGAGGCGAACAGAAAGAAAAATCCAAATATTTCCTTGCAATCTTCCTTCGGGTGTGGTAGGATGATGGTAGAACATCATTTGGGAGGAAGAACTATGGAAAATCTGCATATCAACGTGAATTTCGCTTCCCCGGTGGGCAAGATCAAGCCCATGCATTCGGTGAATAACGGCCCCTCCGGATCCCGGGGCGCCGGCAATGCGGAATATTTCACCCAGGCGGGGATTCCCTTTGCCCGCACCCACGACGCAAACTTTGCCCCCACCTACGGCGCACCCCATACGGTGGATATCATCGCCATCTTCCCCAATTTTGATGCGGACGAAACCGACCCCGCTTCCTACGATTTCCACCTGACCGACGAATACATGGAAACCATCATGAAGGCGGGAACCAAGGTATTCTTCCGCCTGGGCAACAAGATCGAACACGAATCCAAACGCTACGGCGCTCTGCCTCCCGCAGATTTTGCCAAATGGGCCAGAATTTGCGAGTATATCATCCGCCACTTTAACGAGGGCTGGGGGGATGGTCACCATTACGGCATGGAATATTTTGAAATCTGGAACGAGCCCGATCTGCATC
>JAFYNU010000041.1 GCA_017547975.1 Clostridia bacterium | reverse complement strand
CGCGGCTGCTGCAAAGCGCAGGGCTGAAATCGGAAGAATCGGCCCTTACCGGGGAATCGGTACCCTCAGAAAAGGATGCAAACGCCCTTGTGAAGGATGGCGCACCCCTGGGAGACCGGAACAACATGGTCTACTCGGGCTGTAGCATTACTTACGGAACGGCCACCGCCGTGGTCACCGCCACCGGTATGGATACCGAAATGGGTAAAATTGCAAATCTGCTGGATGGGGAAAGTGACGGACAGACCCCCTTGCAGAAAAAGCTCGCCGACCTGGGCAAGTACCTTGGGATCGTGGCGTTGGCCGCCTGTGCCGTGATTTTTGTGGTGGGGATTTTGAATGGGATCCCGGTTCTGGATATTTTCATGACGTCGGTATCCCTGGCGGTATCCGCCATTCCGGAAGGACTTCCCGCCATCGTTACCATCGTACTTTCCATTGGGGTGCAGCGGATGGTGAAAAAGAACGCTTTGATTCGCCGCCTGCCTGCGGTGGAGACCCTGGGAAGCGCCTCGATCATCTGTTCCGACAAAACCGGTACCCTGACCCAAAACCGAATGACCCTGGTAAAGACCTACGTGGATGGGGAAGGGGAGGCACAGAACCTGACCGATCACCCCGACGAAGCCGCCCAAAAGCTCCTGCGTTACGGCACTCTGTGCTGTGACGGGTCGGTGGTATTCCATGGGGACGAGGTCCAGCACATTGGCGACCCCACCGAAACCGCCATCGTTTTGGCGGCCCACAACTGCGGCATGCCCAAGGAAGAACTGACCCTGGCCTACCCCCGCCTGGGTGAAATTCCCTTCGATTCGGATCGCAAGCTTATGAGCACCATCGTGAAAATGGATGGCAGGCTGGTGGTCGTGGTGAAGGGTGCCTTCGATATGATGGCCAAACGGTGCACCAAGGGTGACCTGGCCCGGGCTAAAGTTGTCACCGAGGAAATGAGCGAGAATGCCCTGCGTGTTCTGGCGGTGGCATACAAAGAAATTGAGGCAATTCCCGAAACCCTCACCTCCGAAACCCTGGAAACCGACCTGACCTTCCTGGGTCTGGTGGGCATGATCGACCCGCCCCGTCCCGAAGCCAAGGCTGCTGTGGCGGTGTGCCGTCGGGCGGGCATCAAACCCGTCATGATCACCGGCGACCATGTGGTCACCGCCTCCGCCATTGCCAGGGAACTTGGTATCCGGATGGAGGGAGACAACGCCATTACCGGTGCCGAACTGGATGCCATGACCGACCGGGAACTGGATGAGCAGGTAGAACATATTTCTGTTTACGCCCGGGTATCCCCGGAAAACAAGATTCGCATTGTCAAAGCCTGGCAGCGGAAAGGCCAGGTGGTATCCATGACCGGTGACGGCGTGAACGATGCCCCGGCTCTGAAGGCCGCCGACATCGGCTGTGCCATGGGGATCACCGGGACCGACGTGGCGAAGGGTGCTGCCGACATGACCCTTACCGATGACAACTTTGCCACCATTGTGGATGCTGTGCGGGAAGGCCGCGGCATTTATGCCAACATCAAAAAGGTGGTTGGATTCCTGCTGGGAACCAATATTGGCGAGGTGATCACCGTTTTCCTTGCCATGCTTCTGTGGCACAAGACCCCGCTTCTTTCCATGCAGCTTTTGTGGGTGAATTTGGTCACCGACTCCCTGCCCGCCATTGCCCTGGGTATGGAGGCGGTAGAACCCGATGTGATGGACAAAAAACCGAAGCCCCGGGACGAAGGAATTTTTGCCGGCGGAATGGGAATCCGGGTGGTTCTGCAGGGTATCATGTTTGCGGCCCTGACGCTGGTGGCCTTCAAGGTTGGCGAAAATGTTACCGGTCAGCTGGCCGGGGGGCAAACCCTGGCATTCATGGTGCTGGCCCTGTCGCAGGTGGTGCAGGCCTATAACATGCGAAGCGACCGCTCCCTCTTCCACATTGGCCCCTTCGGCAATAAGACCTTGAATCTGGCTTCCCTGGTGTCGGTGGCTTTGATGCTTCTGGTACTTTTCACCCCGGTGCGGGCCGCCTTCGGTCTTATCGCCCTGACCCCTACCCTCTACCTCTTCGGTCTTGGTTTGATCCTGGTACCCCTGGTGGTGATGGAGCTTGCAAAACTGTTTGGCCTTATGAAGGACAGAAAAATGAGATAAAAAATGCAATAACCCAAAAGACCATGCAACCCCGCCTGGGGTAGCATGGTCTTTTTTGTTTTGGCGCCCTGTTTCGTTGATCGCAGGGTGTTCGGAATCGTCTTAATAAAATCTTAATAATTTTTTTGTTGAAATTACGGGTGTGGTGTGTTATGATGGAATTACAAAGTAACAAGGAGGAAACTACAATGAAACACACAACCAAGCGCATCACAGCCCTGGTTCTTGTCTTGCTGATGACCGCATCCCTCCTTGCATCCTGCTCGAAGGAGGCGGACACCGTTACCGAAGTGGACGGGATCCCGGTCTATGACAAATACAAAAGCCGTGAGATTGACCTGGGGCTTACCGAAAATGAGACCGTTCTGGAAGCCATCGAAGAGACAGACGGTCTGATTCGGGTTACCGTTGGGGTGAACGTGAAGGAAAATAGCGAGGAACCCTACTTTACCCAACGGCGGTATTACAGCCAGGATTACGTGGAGGATACTGCCAAGAGGAAGAATACGGATGGTTACTACGAAATTTCCAGCGTTTCCGAGCCCAATGTGGACTTTGGTCTTGTGGGGATGCCCTGCGTGGGTACCTATGGAGGGGATGCCAAATTCTTCCTGTGCCAGGATGGAGAAATGATTGGGGAAGAAATCTGTCCACCCGCCGGATTGGCGGGGGAAGAGATCGATTACGTTCTGGCATACTACCCCAGACCTCTGGTGCACGTCATGTTGTACGAGGACGTTCCTTACGTCTCCATCAACATCGGGTGGGGATATGAGAATCCGCACTGGTATTTCTGGTATGAGGATCTTTGGGTAAACGGCAATATCATTGATACCTATGCCTGGAAACCCGGTATGCCGAAATACAATTTCTGCGGTATGGTCGGTATTAACGGAGTCCCATATGGGTTGTTGGAGATCGAGGATAAAGGGCGTCTGGTGCCCTTTACCCCCGAAACCACCGAACTTCCCATGGATGGGATCGATATTGAAGGGTGCCCCACCGGTGGCGCTTCCAGCGACGGGCGTTTCGGCTATTTTATGAGCAATACAGAGCTTTGGCGAACCGACGGGAAGGAAAGTATTTGTATTGCCGATTTGGCGTTCCGCGGTTGTGTGGAAGACTCCGGGCTGCGTTCGGTGCGGGCCTTGTCGGATGGCCGGCTTTTGGTGGCCATTGACGGCAAGCTGATCGAGCTTTCGGGCTCGGATGGTACCGAGGAAGAGGAGGTGTTGGCGGGCACCATTGGGGTTTATGATTATAACGGCGAGGTGGAAAGACTGAATCTTCTGCTTTCCCAATATAACGCTCAATCGGAAACAGCCGTATTCCACGTGAAGGAGTATGACAGCATTGCCAATCTGAATCTGGCAATATTGAGCGGGGACGTGGACATGGTGATTACCCAGGACCGGTTTGCCCTCAACAATCACGTGAAGCAAGGGGCCCTGACCGACCTGGAAAAGGTAACCCCTAAACTCTTCGAAAAAGGCGTGCTCATTGAAAACGTTGTGGACCTTACCCGGGTGGACGGAATTTGTTACTATCTGCCCAGATTCTTCAAAATTGGGGGACAACTCATCACCGATCCCAGCAAAATCGCGGATGGAAAACTCTTTGAAACCCGAAAAGAATATTGCGATTTCATCACCCGGTACGACCCGGAGTATTTCAAAGCGATATCAAAGGAAGATATGCTTACGACCTTTGCCGGAGACCTGGACGAGTGGATCGACTGGGAAGAGGGTACCTGCCATTTTGATGACGGCACCTTTGCGGATATCCTGGAATTTTGTGGTCAAGGTGCCACCCAGGAGGAGGTGGATGAATACTACTACTGGTGGGTGGCGAATGCCGAAAGTCAGTATTGGTCTCCCTATGTTACCAGGAGCTTCGCCCAGGGGGAAACCGTGGAAGACTATCGCTTTACCGATCTTCAAAAAGCCCTGGAATACCAAAAAGCCCTTCCCCTGGAGGGGAAAAGCGACCTGGTCCAGGTGGATTTCCCCATGCCCTCCGCTGTACACGACGGATTTGAAATCGCTGCCGAAAACTTTTTTGCTATTGTGGATAATGAGGAAACCCGGGATGCGGCGGGGGACTTGCTGACCTGGCTCATTCTGGAGGACGTAGCAGATTATAGTGATGACAGTGGGGCAGGAATGTGGACCTTCTCCATCAATCGGGAGGAAACCGACCAGGGGTTACAACAGCACATCGGCGCTTACGTTGACGTGCAGGCTAAGCTGGATGCCATGGATGACGAGTTAAAGAAGATCCCCTATGCGGTAAACAACACCTATCTGACCTTCCAAATGCTCAATGCCCGGTGCGGCGAGGGGCAGTATGACGTCACCTGGGACTACATCCATAATGCCGACCATTTCCGTTACACCAATAACGAGATATTTGAGGTAATGAAGGAAGAAGCGGCAAACTACTTTGGCGGTTCTATCACCGCCAAGCAGGCTGCCGAATACGTGCAAAACCGTATTTCCCTCTATCTTGCGGAACAGGGCTGATTTTTGCGGTAGGGGCGAACTGCGTTCGCCCGGGGACGGGCCGGTAGACCCGGCCCCTACGACCGTACCCCCAAGTCTTCCCCTAAGGGGAAGGGGATGGCGTGGCGTAATCCGTGACGGGGGTCGTCCCCGATGTCCCTACGGACGCTCCCTCAAGCCTTCCCCTCAGGGGAAGGTGTCACCGAAGGT
>JAFYNU010000494.1 GCA_017547975.1 Clostridia bacterium | reverse complement strand
CAGCGTGTTATCATCGTATTCCCGTAGATAACCATCCGGGTGGGCATTCCACGCCCCTTCGTTGAGCCATTTGCTTCCCCGGATTCCCCACCGGATCACGTAATATTCCAGTACGTCCAAATCGTCCATTGGAATTCCCAGCATCCCCGATTTCATGAGGGCGGTCATGCTTTCAACCGAGAAGGAATCCATACATGCCTCCATAGCCGCCACCAGGCAGACAAAAAGAGGCTTTGTGGCAACGCTCACCGAATTATCCATATATACCGGTATTCCACAGCCCCGGAACACCGATTCAATCTCTCCGGAATAGTCCTCGTATGTACGGCACACCACCGCCATATCCCGGAAGCGGATCCCGCTTCTGGCCCATGCCAAAATCTGCGCCGCACAGGCTTCACATTCCGATCTGCGATCAGCCGCCGAAACGATTTTCAATCCGTTCTCCGGCTTTCCCGGGTAGGAAGCCGATTTTCCGTCCATCAGTTCCCCTTCCAGGAAGGTCAGCAGATCGCTTTTGCTTCGCTTATTTCCGGTGAACTCTTCTATTTCAACCGGAATATCCTGCCGGATGGCAAAGGATTTGAAATGGGATACCATTTCATAGCTTTTATAAAATAAGTCGTCGGTATCAAATACCGGCGGCAGCATATCCGCCGTAAAGGTCATGGTAACCGATTCCGCCTGGCGGATCATGAGCTCGATCAGCTTGTATTCTTTGGGGGTAAAGCCGTTGAATCCATCCATATAGATTCGTTTTCCCTCGAAAAATCGGGTTTCCACGGCATGCTCCGCCATACGGTCATACATATCCGCCGGATCCCGGAGTTCCCCGGAAAGAAGCGCATCGTATGCCGAGTAAATATACGCCAGGTCGGAAAGCCTGTCCCCCACGTCACCGCCGGCCGTTTTGGAAACTTCCAGAAGCTTCAGGGGGGAAACGTCATAAAGCTTCAGTTCATTCACCGAGGCCAGCATTTTCTGTATAAACTCCGGACGGGCAGCAACCTTGCCGTACACCTTCAAAAGATCCCTTACTTCATCCCGGGCATTCCGCAGAAGCAGCATACGGCCGTTGTCATCGATATAGGATTCCGCCAGCGATCCCCCCACCTCGAAAATGCGGTTTGCCAGGGTTTTAAAGGTCAATGCCTCCGCAAAAAGTGGGGCACGGTCCCCAAGCCGCTCGGCAAGCAACCGTTCGGTATTGTGGGATGCCTGGGGCGGCACCAGAAGCAGCATGTTTCCGGTGCCGTTATCCATATTTTCGGCCATATCGGCGTAAACCCGGTGGGTTTTTCCGGTTCCCGTGCGGCCAAGCCATATCCGGAGCATGCAATCCTCCTACCTTTCCAAGCGTTCTTTGATCGCCCCGATCCATTCCAGGATGCGGAAACGAAATTGAATTTCCGGTTCTTCCTGCCCTGCAAGCAGAATGCTTCCGGTTTCGATAATTTCCTCGGTGGGTTCCATTCCATAACACAGGGGCGGGAACAATACACACCACCAGTTTTTTCCCTTCCCCTCTCCCAGGGTTACGGTACAAGCCACGTATCTTCCGGCGGGCAACGTAAACGAGTCGTATTCACACTCCGGATAGAGCACGTTTTCCACCGCAATCTTCGCAGTATACCCGCTTTCTTCCTCGTCCAGAAGGGTGTTCACCGCGGCTTCCAAATCTGCGGCAGAACCGATCAGAAAACTCACAGCCTCCTCCCGGGACGCAAAGCGATCCTCCACCAAAAGAGCCAGCATGTGATCCCGCACCATCAGCTTAATCTCCTGGTCCCGTTCCCCATCTCCTGCACCCACAACCCGGAGACGAACCACCGAGTGGGCAAGAAGGTGTTGAGACGCCACAGCAAAAGCCGCATACATAGCACCCACAGCAAGCACTGCCGCCAGAAACATCGTAACGTATTTTTTCATACTATCCTCCCGATTGCATGTTCTTCTTACAGCATACCCAATCGGGAAGAATTTTAGTCTTTTTTACAAATCCACAGGACAATACTCCGGCGAAGCCAGAAATACCTCCCGATAGTTTTTTCGCATGGCATGGTACGACTTCAAGGCCGCTTCTTTGTCCCGGAATATGCCAAACACGGTGGGCCCGCTGCCGCTCATGACGGCACCCAGAGCACCGTCTGCCTTCATACGTTCCTCAATTGCTCCAATATCCCTGTGATTCGGACGGGCCATGTCTGCCAGTACGTTTTTCATGTTGTGTGCCAGGGTGTCCAGGTCGCCCTCTGCCAGAGCCTTCAACAGCAGTGCCGTATCGGGATGCTCCGCATTTTCCTGGCTGT
>JAFYNU010000040.1 GCA_017547975.1 Clostridia bacterium | reverse complement strand
GACGGCGGTCTATATGGATTCAGCACTACCTTTTCCGCCCATGAAGGAGAAAAGGGTTCCTCTTTCAATTATTATGGAGCACGTTTTGAAAGACCGGATAAACCGCTTCTTTCCCAGGGCATGACCGAAGAATTGATCCGGGAATCCCAGGAATCCCTGGACACCGGAAGCGTTGATGGGAAATTCGAAGGGACGATCGTTTTGACTCCTGCCTCCATCGATAATCTGATCGGGACCATCATTTCGAATTTCATCAGCGATACGCCGCTGATGGACGGTACCAGCATCTGGAAGGATGCCAAGGGAACGCAGGTTGCAAGCGATTGCTTTAACCTGGTGATCGATCCGGAGGCCGAAGGTGTTGTTCCGCTGGGAACCCATATTACCTCCGATGGTTATCCTATCCATAAACTGGATTTGATCCAAAATGGAATTCTCAAAAACTTCATGCTCTCTCGATATGGGGCAAAGAAGACCGGAATGGAGCGGACGTATGGCTCAGCGGCTAACGTCCTGGTTTTACCGGGGAAAGAAGCCCTTTCGGATATCATCGGAAGTATTGAAAAGGGAATCTACGTTCAGCGCCTTTCGGGCGGAAGTCCTTCTGCCACCGGAGAGTTCTCCGGTGTGGCAAAAAACTCCTTCCTGATAGAGAACGGAAGGATTACCCGCCCTGTCAGCGAGACCATGGTTTCCATGAACATGGCAGAAATGATCAGGAATATCCGGGGGATTTCCCGGGAAACCGCCAACGATGGTATGGGGCCGCAACCCTGGATTGCCATGGATGGCGTGACCATTTCGGGTAAATAAAAAAGAGCCTCCCTGCATACATTCGTAGTTAGATATATGCAGGGGAGGCACTTGGTTTGAGATATATACGATGGTATCTGCGATGGAAATCCCGTCTGTTTCCAAACGGCAAGCGGGAAGGCGTTTGGAAAACCACCCTGATTCTGGTTGGCCTGATGATGGGAATCGGGTTGCTTTTTTGGAAACTGGAATCCCGAATGAGCCCCATGCTGATGCGGTATGCTCTGGCAGAGGTTGAAAACACAGCGCTGAAAATGGCTAACCTGGCGGTGGAGGAAGCTGTCAGAGAAGAGGAAATTACATACAGGGATATTCTGGTGATGGAAACAAGGGAAGACGGTATGGTGACAGCCTGCCGAACCGATACGGCGGCCATTAACCGATTGCAATCTGCTGTGGTGAGCCGGTTGGGCGAGCATTACGAGAGAACAGAGGTTATCGTTTCTGTACCGATTGGAAATGCTTTTGAAAACAGCTTCCTTTTTGGCAAGGGACCGGATGTGCGGTTTACAATGGTGCCGATTGGTAAAATCGGGGTGGTGTACGGAAACGATTACGAATCCTGCGGTATCAACCAAACCCGGCACAGTTTGTATTTCACCCTGAATATGACGGTTCTGGTTTCGGGAGCCCGGACAAGTGAAAAGGTTTCCTGCAGCGGAACCTTCCCTATAGCCGAGGCGGTGATCGTGGGCTACGTTCCGGAAAGCTATGCAGATGTGAATTGGAATCGAGCGGAATAGAGGAGAATATATGAATCCCAAGGAAGAAATTGAACGCCTGAGAACCGAGTTGGAAGAGGCGGGTTATAAATATTACGTTCTGGATGCACCGGAGCTGACCGACTATGAATACGACATGAAGATGGTGCGTCTGCGGAGTTTAGAGGCGGCCCATCCGGAGTATCAATCACCCCTTTCGCCCAGTGTGCGGGTAGGGGGGCAGGCTTTGGACAGCTTTGAAAAGGTTACCCATGAAGTACCCATGCAAAGCATCAACGACGTGTTTTCCTTTGAAGAACTGCAGGATTTTGACCGACGGGTCCGGGACGCGGTGCCCGACGTGGAGTACGTCCTGGAAATGAAGATCGACGGTTTGTCGGTGGCATTGGAATACGAAAACGGACTTTTGGTACGGGGGGTGACCCGGGGAGACGGGCTTGTTGGCGAAAACGTGACCGAAAACATCAAGACCATTGGTGCTATCCCGCTCCGTCTTCAAAATGCACCCGAACGGTTGGTGGTACGGGGTGAAATCTACATGCCCCGGAGTGTGTTTGATGCCATCAATACGAAACGGGATGAATTGGGGCAGCAGCCCCTCGCCAATCCCCGGAATGCGGCGGCGGGGTCCATTCGTCAGCTGGATCCGAAGGTTGCGGCTTCCCGCAGACTTTCTGCCCTGATTTTCAATATTCAGACAGCTACCGGCGTAAACTTTGAAAAACATGATGATAGCCTGCGGTATCTGGCAGGTTTGGGATTTAAGGTAAATCCGGTTGTTGGAGTCTACCAAACCATAGAGGAAGCTTACGAAGCCATCCAACGTATGGGTGAGGAACGGCAGAAATTCGACTACGAAACCGACGGTGCGGTATTGAAGGTTAATGATCTTTCCTCCCGGGAGCTCCTGGGCTCCACAACAAAAGCACCCCGTTGGGCCGCGGCGTACAAGTATCCGCCGGAAGAAAAAGAAACGGAACTGGAAGCCATCGAAATTAACGTGGGTCGTACCGGCGTTT
>JAFYNU010000493.1 GCA_017547975.1 Clostridia bacterium | reverse complement strand
GGGGCATCGACAAACACGTCCTCCGGGAGAGCAAGGAGGCCATCCGGGCCGAAGTGGATGCCAAAATGCAGGATTTCATGATGGAGGGCGGCATCGTGTTCGGATTGGATCATCGAATCACCAACGGCACCCCCCTGGAAAACTATATTTATTACGTGGATTATGCCCGGGAAAAGCTGGGACTCCCCAACTTCCGGGACCTGCCCCCCAGCTGGGGCCGGATGGCCTACTGATTTTTTCCAACCGGAGAGGCCTTATGAGGCTTTTCCGGTTGACTTTTTTGAAAAAATTCTGTATAATCAATCCAATATGCAAAACCTGTCGATTTTTTTCGGTAATTTTCATTTTATGAGGAGAAACAGATGCATCCTGTTGAACTATTGAATCTTTGGAGCGATCTTTGCGAAAAGCATAACGTAAAGTGGGTTCTTTATCGGGAAACCCTGCTTTGCGCCCACGGCTACTATCGTTTCCCCGCCGCCCTGACCGAGGTGCAGGTTGCGGTGGCCGCCGGGGATATGCCCCGGGTGGCAGGGGATATTCTGCCGGAGATGGAAGACGTGGAAAAGGTCAACGTCTATTCCCTGCCGGAAATGCCTGCCGTGCTTTCCACCCTGACCTGCAACGAGGTTGCCTATCCGGTACTTCCCGATTACAAAAAGTACCTTTCTGAAACCTATGGCGATTACGAGGCTGGGCTTTTCGACCCTATCGGCGTGGGTCTGACGGTGGAGGAAAAGGCCGAGCTGAAGGCCCACCAGAAGAAATGCCTGGAGGCCCTGTCCTTTTTGGAAGGGCTCAGAGAAAAATACAACATCCGCTATTACCTGCTTGCAGGCAGCGTTTTGGGCGCTGTCCGTCACAAAGGCTTCATTCCCTGGGACGATGACATCGACGTGGGTATCCGTAAGGAGGACCTGGCCCAGGTGGAAGCATTGGTAAAGGAACACCTGCCCGCCGGCTTCACCCTAGAACAGTCGGCTCCCAACCACCCCTACCCCAGAATGTTTTCCAAAATCTGCTACAATGGCCGGTGTTGCGTGGATCTGTGGCCTCTGGTGAAGACCGTTCCCGAAGGATTTGCGGAGAAGGTACGAGGTTTGATTCGCAAGCTTTTGTCCCGTCATTCTTCCGATGACGTTGCTCTTCCCGCAGAGTGGTTAGACACTTCCGATTGTGGTGTTTTTGATGGTCTTTCTGTTCCTTTAATCGGTCATGCCCATGAATACCTCATTTCTGTATATGGTGACAACTACATGAGCCTTCCAGCCCCTTGGCTACGAGCAATGAAAAAGCTCTGATTTCCCCTTGAAACGGCACCTTTTGGGGTGCCGTTTTTTATTTTGGGATTGCGCCCTCCCCCAAAATCCGATATAATAAAGAAAACGCAATCAAACCCAGGATAAGGAGTATAACAATGGAAATGATCAGCCAGAAAATTCGTGCCCTGGCTCCGGAACAGGATCCCCTGCGCATGGGGATGGGCTGGAGGGTGGAAGACCTTTCAAAACCCCAGATCATGGTGGAAAGCACCTTCGGAGACAGCCACCCGGGCAGTGCCCACCTTTTTGAACTTGTGGAAGAAACGGTAGCCGGAGTCAACCAATCGGG
>JAFYNU010000492.1 GCA_017547975.1 Clostridia bacterium | reverse complement strand
GCTTGATATCTACGATTACAAGATTCTCTTTGACGCCGGTGAGGTTGCCCCCTACTCCTTCAAAACCTTCTGCTTGATTCCCGCCGACGTGATCCGGGCTCCCCTGCTGGCTCCCGCCGCCACCGCAAAGATTGAAAACGAAAGACTGATTTTAACCGTGGAGGGGGATGAAGTCACCCTGACCGAAAAGGCCACGGGCCGCACCGTCACCGACCTGATTCAATTGGAAGACGTGGCCGACGTGGGGGACTCCTACGGCTTCTACGGCGCCGGCGACCAACCCATCCACCGGGCCGCATTCACCCTGGCCACCCGGGTAGTCGAATCCAACTCCCTGCGACAAACCCTGGAGCTTACCTACACCCTGCCCCTGCCCGTTTCCTACGACCCCGCAGGCGGCAAGCGCTCGGCGGAGCTTGTGGATTCCACCCTGATCCTGACCCTTTCGCTCCGCAAGGGAGAGAAGTTCGTCCGGGCAAATTACTCCCTGACCAACGCCTCCAAGGATCACCGTCTGCGCATCGCATTTGCCACCGACGTATATGCGAAACGCAATGTTGCCGATATCCCCTTCGACGTTGTGTCCCGCAGCAACGACGACTTCTACCCCAAAACCCCAGCCCGCATTTCCCCCAACGCCTCCTTTGCGGCCCTGGAGCAGGATGGACTTGGCTTCGCCGTCTTTACCTGCGGTGCCCACGAGTACGAGCAGGTGGATAACACCCTGCTTTTCACCCTGGTGCGCGCCAACGGCGTCATCAACCGCGGGGGTACCGAAAACTGGGTGGTTCCCGGCAACCAGTGTCTGCGCACCCTATCAGGCCGGCTGGCCTTCTGCCCCTTCTCGGGCGACGTGATCTCCGCTGGAATTCCCACCCTGTCCCAGGCATTCCGGGCACCGCTGATTGCCATTGGTTATGCCGCAGACAGCCGCAAATTCGCCGGCGGGCGTCCCTGCGTACAGGACACCAGCATTCACGAATACTTCTACCTGCCGGATACCCATCCCGCCGTGGCCATGCCGGATAACACCCCCGCTCTCTCGGTTTCTGGGGAAGGCATTTTGGTCTCCGCATTCAAAAAGAGCGAGGACGGAAGCGGCCTGATTCTGCGGGTGGTAAACCTGTCCGCAAAGAGCTCCACCCTCTCCCTCGCCTGGTCGGGTAAGATTTTCAAGACCATGCTGGATGAGGAAAAGCACGTTTTCCTGGGCCGGGACAAGCTGACCCGGGAAATGGGCACAAAGGAAATCCTCACCCTTTATCTTGCATAACTTTCCCATACAAAAACCCCATCTTTCTTTCTGAAAGATGGGGTTTTCTTCAGTTTTTGGGAATCAGTGATTTCTGTTCCTTCAGGAATTTTCGAATGGCTTCCTCTGCTGCTTTCACCTCGTCATGGAATTCGCTGGCAGGAACCCGCAGGGCTCCGTGACTCAAAATAATGATTTGCTCCAATCCGTCGGAGGTGGCAACCCGCACCCGGTGGCGTTTTCCAAGCTCCCGGGTTACCTTTTCGATGTACATGTCGGCGGTTTCGGCCTCCTTGGTGTAAACCACCGCCACGTCCCCGTAATGCTCCACCGATCCGTGGTTGCCCTTCACCTTGTAAGCATCGAACACCAGGATAACCGGGGATTTTTTCACCCCCTGATAGTTCCGCATCCGGTCGATTAACACCTCCCGGGCATGTTCCAGGTTATCCTTGGCGAGCTTTTCCAGCTCCTCCCAGGCGAAAATGATGTTG
>JAFYNU010000491.1 GCA_017547975.1 Clostridia bacterium | reverse complement strand
TTCAGATCAGTTCCCGCAGGGCGGCCTCCATTTCGGCATAGCTCCGGTCTAAAATCAGAGCCAGTTCGGAAAACAGGATCTTTTTGGCGTTGTGGAGCATTTTCCGCTCCCCGCTGGCAAGTCCTTTTTCCCGATCGAACACCGAAAGGGTTTTGATCACCTTGGCAACCTCTTCCAGGTCGCCGCTTTTGATGCGGTTGATATTTTCGTGGTAGCGGGCGTTCCAGTTGGAACCATAGGTCACCTGGAAATCCCGCAGGACCCCGAAAACCGCCTCCGCCTTTTCCACGGTGCCCACCGGACGGATGCCGATTTTGTCGGCGGTTTCCACCGGCACCAGGACATCCATGTTGTTTTCCGGCAGACGAAGCAGATAGTAGTCCCGTTTCTCCCGGTCCACCTTCTGGGTTACAATTTCTTCGATAATACCGGCCCCATGCAGGGGATGTACGATCCGATCGCCAATCTGATACATGGTTCATTTCGTCCTTTCGTGCCGGATTTGGATGTTTTTGCCAAAGTAGATAGAAAGCAAACAACATTCCCTACCCTTATTTTAACACATTGTCCAAAATAAATCAAGTACCTTTGAAAATACAAATTATTGAACCCGATACATGGCAAATTGGCTCAAATTTCCCACCTTGAACAGAAGCCGCCCGTCCTCGTACCAGCGTTCCGGGGTGGTTCCATCGTCAATTTTGGTCACCGACAGAAGCTTGTGGGCCGCCAGGGAAATGACGAAGGGCTTGGTATTCACGTCCTCAGGTCCCGAAAGCAGGTCCACGGTGCTGACCAGATACCCCTCTTCGGTTTGGAAGGCCACCACTTCCACCCCGCCGGGGGCGGTGGAGGTAATGGTGAAATTCTCCCCAGCCAGAGTCTTCACGAAGCCCAAAAGGATTTCGTCATACTGGAATCCCTCGAATGCTTCCAGCGGTACCGCCGACCAGATGACCTTGCCCTTGCCGTAAGCCACCTCCGCCACAGCGGGGTCATCGGTCCAGATGCCCGGGGGATTGGAGTGGATGGAGGCAAATTCATCGTCCCCCTGGACGGTGTAGGGCAGGGTGGTGGTACCCAACACGGTGCCCCGGGTAAGCTTGACCTTTGCCTGGCGCACGTCGGCGGGCATGGGGCAATCGTAGGTAAATTCGGAGAAACGCCCCTCCCCGGCTTTGGTGGGTGCCACGTAGGTATTTTTACCCCGGGTGACATCCAGAATTTCGGCACCGAAAAATTCCCCAAGCAGTTCGGGATCTCCGTTGCCGCTGAAATAGAGTGCGCCACCCTCCCGGACGTAGTCCAAGAGCGCCGCCTTGGCCTCCGGGAAAAGTCCCGCCACGGCGGGGGCCAGAATGGCCTTGTAAGCCTTCAGGTTTTTGTAACAGCCGTTGGACACCACACCCACCGGAAGGTTGGCGGTGATGAGCTTGCGCACCGCACCGATGGAGGCGGTTTTGCTGTCGTAATCGTCCCCATTGGGATTGTAGCGGCCGGAGGTGGAGTAAAACACACCGATTTCCTCGATGTGTTCCCCCTGGGAGAAGTAGGGCTCGTAGGGCATTTGTCTTTCAAACACCTTGCCCACCCGTTCATACACCCGGCGGTCCATGGTACCCCTGGGGTCCACGGCGTCGATGATGAAGCTTGCCCCATGGTGGGCGGCGGTGAGAAGCACTTCCAGCCCCAGGGCCCGTTCCGACTTGGTGAGGGTGTGCTTGGAAAGGGACTCGGTGACCCGGCTGGTCATGTATTCAAAGGGCTTGTTCCTGGTGACGTTCATGTAGTATTTTGCGGTGAAGGAATGGTTGTAGAGGTCACCGTACAGGTCGCCCCCGGCGTAATCGCAGGATTCGTTCACCCGCTCGGAGGAACCGTTGGAGAAATCCCCCGCCACGGCACAGGCGTAGTTGTGTTCCACCGTGACGCCGGGCATGACCTTTTTGGCGTAGTTTGCCATGACCATGGCAAATTCTCCCATCCATTCGGCCCGCTTATCGGCAAACAGGCGGCCCTCCGGAGTGCTCCAATCCAGTTTGGCGGGCAGTTCGCCCCCCACTTCCTTTTTCCACCGGGCCTGGCAGGCGGGGCAATGGCACACGTCGGGCCAGAAGAGCATATCAAAGAAGATGCCCTCCAGCCGGAACTTCTCCGCAATTTCGTCGATTTGCGTATAGGTAAACCTGCGGTAGTCCTCATTGTTGGGACAGCAGAAGCCGTAGCGGAAGCCGGGTTGCCGCATACGAACCGATTTCCCCTCGGCGTTGATCATCCGCCAGGCGGGATAGGCATCGTGGGCCCAGGTGTTGTAGATCAGGCTGTAATAACCCACCACGCTCATGCCCTCCCCGTGGCACAGGTCAATGAGCCGCTGGATTTTGGAATAGTCCTCATCCATGGCGGCATGGGTGTGGCCCGAGGGGGAGCGGAAGTTGGAATAGCCCACGTGGCTTTGGAGATAGATCATGGGGGTCTGGATTTTGGCAATTTTCAGGTTTTCCAGATAGGCCTCCGGGGAAAAGTCCCGCAGGAATTCGGGATTCCAATCCTCAATATGCATGTCCGCCAGGTGGCGGCGGTAGCTGTTTTCGTACCATTTCATAGGGCAATCTCCTTTTGTGATAAAGGTTTGGTTCCATGGTTGTATCTTACCACGGGCGGGGGCTTTTGTAAAGGGGAAGATGGCAACGAAAAAACAGAGTTACCTCGGCGAGGCAACTCTGTTTTTGTTACACCATGTCAATTTACGCATTTCTGCCAAGTTCCGCCAAAACCGCAAGAACCAGGAACATATAATGGGAGGAGCCGCCGCCCATGACGTATTCCATCTGCTGCCACAGGTAGGGGAAGTCCAGAAGCTCCGGGAAGTCGGGGCGAATGAGTGCGGTGCCGGAGGCAACCCCGCCGGGGATGTAGGACCAGTCCGCCCGGTTGATGCCGTAGGCCACGATGGCGGAGCGGGCACCCACGCCGGAGGCGAAGGAGGCGGTGTTGCTTCCCGGGTGGCACCCCAGGACGAAGTTGAGGGCATTGTACATCAATTCCGGCCCGAAGATCTCCGGGAAGGCCTGATGCAGGAAGTAATACTGGTAGCCAAGCCGCTGGATGTCCCAGCCGGCACCCCAGATGTGGGGACGGTAGGGAATGCCGTAGGGGGTCTCGGCGCTGAGTTTTACGTACTCTTCCTTGAGCTTGCGGCAGGCTTCCTCCACCGATGCGGTGAAGTCGGCGTTCCCCAGCTTGTGTACCACACGGGCGATGACCCAGCCGTTGAAGGTGAAGCCCTGGAGGATATCCGCCTTCCTGGAAAGCAGGAATTCCCGATAGGCTTCCTCCCCGGTGGTGAGGAAGAGCTCAGCCGCGGCGTGAACCTTTGCACTTTCCACAAAGGCCTTGATCCTATCGGCAGGGATTCTGCCCCCGCCAAATCCGGCAACCTTTTCGGTGTCGGTAATCTCGTAAAGCTCCCGGGCAATATCCAGGGCTTCGGCGGCAAGCTCGTCGTTGAAGCCCGCCAGGGCTCTTGCGGCTGCCGCCAGGTGGGCAGCGGTGGAGAGTTCCCGGTGGGGATTGTTTTCGGTGAAGACCCAGCGATCGTCCTCATTTCCGGGGATGCCGTCGGTCATGGCGGCGCCGTCCCCCAGGAGGACGTACTGACGCAGGTCGTTGCAAATAATGCCGCGGTAGAGGCGGCCCAAAGCCCGGTACCCTGCCACCACCGAAAGGACCCCGTGCTCGATCTGCTGCTGCAGGTCGTTTTTGCCGTCGGGCTGGTGGATTTCGGTGACCTTGGCGGTTTGGTCCACACTGGTTACGTCGTAGTTCACCCCAAAGGCTTCGTAGGCATTGGACAGAATGTAGAATTCGCCCGACTGGGATTCAACCCGCAGGTCGTAGTCCCCCGCGTCGTGCCAGCCCCCCACGTTCAAACCGGGAACGTGGTCGCCGGGGTTGAACTTGGTCAGGGTGGAATCCCCCTGCACGTAGCCGTCGATGTGGTTGTAGTTCACCGGAGCCATACGGGCGTCGTCATTGTGGCACAGGCCGTGCCAGACACGGTACTTTTCATTGACCCGCATATGGCACATCTGCACCGGCAGGAAGTATTCCAAAACCGGTTGCCATACCCCCCGGTCATAAATATCCTCCGCAATCCGGAAGATGGCGGATTTCGATTCGCCGCAGGTGATCTGATACATACCCTCCTGGGTTACGTGGGTGAAGTCGCAGGTCACGTAGCGATAGCGCAGGAATTTACCCCAATCGGTTGCGGGAAGCTCCCCAACCTCCACCCAGCCGGTTTCGGTCAGTCTGTGGAGAACGGCTTTTTCAACCCCTTCCGCCCCGCGGTCACATTCCAGGAAGGCGGTTTTGGGCTGGGCAGGATGGTAACCCACCTGGGAAACCTGCACCACGGTGGGATAAACCCAATCCTCCACCACGTTGGGACGAATGACCCAGCGGACGGCCTCTTTCGTAACCCCGGCGGGCACTTCGCAGCACAGGACGAACCAGCCGTTGTTGTGGTTCATGCGCCCATCGTAAAGCTTCAATTCGCCACTCATCGATTCGATGGTCAGGCGGCTTTGGGGATCGTCGGGGCAGATGGTAAAGCGCTTGCCCGCGGCGTAGGGCAGGGCAACGATATCGTCGGCAACGATGGGGCTGTAGCCATCCTTGCCGCCGTTACGGGACAGATGCTCCCCGTCGGCGGTCATACCGGGATCCACCTTGGGCAGGGCATTGACGTAGTTCGATTCCCGGGACAGGGTAGGTCCGTTGGGCTGACGGGGGAATATCCCCTGTTTGCCGTCCATGATCCAGGGCTTTTCAAACAGGAATCCGGGGAAGAGCTCCATGTTAAAGGAAAGCTTACCCACGTATTTTTCGGGAACGGGCTGATCCAGGTCCACCGTAACCACAACTTCCTCCCCCACTCCCTGGACGGTAACCTGGTAGGTAAGTTCCAGATCGAGATAGATCATGGGGTTGAAACCCCGGAGGTGGTTTTGCAGATCGGGATACTGCAGTTTGGTGGTGATGGTATTCTCTTCCGCACTCAGGGTACGTTCCCCCTGTTTGGGGATGGGTTGCCACTGGCCTGGGGTGGGTTCAAACCGAATATCCCCGCAGGTGGCCATGCGGTTGCCGTGCATGATGATGCTGACGCCCGACTGGTGGCCCGAGGGATAAAAATCGTCAAAGGCCATCACGTCCACGCCCCGGTTGCGGAAATACCCGGCGGCGGTATCCAGAAGGAAGCCCTTCTTCTTGTTCGTTTCGCTCATAGTGAAACCTCCGTTTTTTTCTTCATTGTAACACAGCCCAGGCTCCATTGCAAGCCAACCTTTCAAAAAAAGCCTTCCCGACAGCTTTCCCCTCTTTTTTATTGCATTCTTTGTCTTTTTGTGATAAAATTCTCCTATTGAAATTCAATCATTCCAAAAATGGAGGAATC
>JAFYNU010000490.1 GCA_017547975.1 Clostridia bacterium | reverse complement strand
AGATCCAACCCAGCATGGGCATCAGCGCCTGGAAAAAGGCAAACATACCGGCGATTCCCGCCGCCTTGCTCTTTCTCATGCAGGGTTCATTCAGCCCGTTCGCCAGCGATACCGAAAAGGCATCCATAGCCAGGCCGATCCCCAACAGGGCGCTGTTCAGAAAAAAGGTAAAGCTCAAGAGTTCCATTTCTCATTTCCTCCAAAACATAAAAATAACCGGGTACGGTTAAACCATACCCGGCGTCTTTACTTACCCAAGAGGGCAGACTCCATGCATCGGTTCCCGTATGCACATGAGTCTCGCAATTTAAAACAAGCCAGACCGTCCTCCGGTCAGTATGTTGACTTGCTACGCGGTGGGGCCACGCTCGCTACTCCCTCAAACAATATATCATTATACACCAATTTCAGGAAAAGTCAATCGATTTTTCCCGATTCCCTTAAATTATGGTGATTTCCCGAACAAATCCCGCGAAGCTTCCGTGGGTGGTGATCTGGGGAATACCAAGACCGGGAAGTCTGTCCTCAAAATTGCAGTGGTTGTGGCCGGTGATGACCGCCTTGATCATGGGTTCGTTTTCGATGTAGTCCACCGCCCGAAGGGTGGCGGCGTCGGGGGTCTGCTGAAGTCTGCGGTGTTCGGGATAGCTCACCAGGAATTCCTCCGGGGCCGCCGTGACGTAGGCGCAGGGATTCCGGGTCATTTCATCCTCCGCCAGGGCTCTAGTATAAAGGGGGACGTGCATGGCAAGCACCACGGGGTATCCCTTGGCCACCTCCGCCTTCAGCATTTCCACCTGGCCGTCACTGATAAGGTAGTAGGAGTCGTCCATGGTGACAATATTCACCCCGCCGATGACCCGGGAATCAAAATAGAGGTTGCTTTTGAAATGGGGTGCCGAGCGTTTGATCATTTCCCACTTGTAGGCGTAGTCCTCCACCGCCTCCCCCACCCAATGGCAGAAGTCGTGGTTGCCGGCAGCATAGATATAGTCCGCGTCCGCAAGATATTTATCCACAAAGGCAAAGTTGTTTTCCGAAAGGAAGTCAAGAAGATCCCCGGTATGGAGCATGGGGATGCCCTTTTCCTTCGCATAATCCAGGGCTTTGAAAAAATAGACATGGCTGCAATTCTCGAAATCGTTGTCAAAACAGGCGGCCCGGTTGCTGACCCGGTCATCATCCAGAGCAATGTGGGTATCGGTCACGTGCAACAGCTTGACCGGAGCGGGAAGCCCGATCTCAATGGTGGTTTGGAGTATTTTCAAATCCTGCATGGGAGTTTCTCCTTCGTTTGTAATGAGCCCATTGTAGCACAAACCGCCCGGAATTTCCACCCCCCGGGTAAAATTTCGGGTTGCGTTCTCCCACCATCCATATTATAATAAAACCAAAAGAAAATGCGACAGGAGGTTATCCCATGAAACTGCGTTTCGACGTCCCCGGCAGAGCCCAGGGCGACCCCTTCATTTTTGAAGACAGTGGCAAATACTACCTCTACGCCACCGGCACCGATGGGGTGGACGGCTATTCCGCCGACGATCCCTTCGGCGTGTGGCATTACGAGGGCATCGTCGCCGCCGCAGAGGGCGGCAAACACTACTGGGCTCCGTCGGTGATCCGGCTGGACGGCACCTATTACATGTACCTTTCCTTCTGCAAGGACGACAATTTTGAATTCATGCACGTGGCCACCGCCGACCATCCCCTGGGCCCCTTCACCGTGCAAAAACAGCTTTACGATCGTTTCTCCATTGACAGTCACATGATCAAAACCGAGGCAGGTCTTTTCCTGTGGTATGCCGAGGACAATCATCAGGGCGAGCGCATCGGTACCCGGGTATTTGTGGACCGCTTCCTGGACCCCCTGACCCCGGCGCACCAGCCAAAGGAGGTCATCGTACCCACCTTCGATGAGGAAAAGTTCACCCCCAAGTGCATCGAGT
>JAFYNU010000489.1 GCA_017547975.1 Clostridia bacterium | reverse complement strand
GTTGGACAGATTTGGGAAGAAATCTTCCTGCGGAATATCAAAACCATCCTTATTTTAATTTTTGATCCATCAAATCCTCTTTTACCCGACCGGGTAAGAGAGGGTTTTTGTTGTGCCAAAAAGAATTCTGTGCTATACTGTGAAAGTGAGATTCAACCACGGGTTGAATTTGAAAACGGGATTTAAGAGTGACTTCAACCTTTGATTTATTGTTATGCCGGACAAAATTCTCTATAATGGAACCACAAGAAACAAAAAGGAGAAGAACTATGGAAGCAATGCAGAATATCATAGCGAAGCGCATACAGACTCTGCGCAGGGAGCATGGTTTGACACAGGAAGAACTGGCGGAGCAGTTGGGGGTCACATTCCAGGCGGTTTCCAAATGGGAAACCGGCAAAGCGGCACCGGATATTATTCTTTTGCCTCTGTTGGCGGACATTTTTGATTGTCCGATCGACGACCTCTTTGCCCGTAAAAGCAAGCTTGTAACGGTGGTGGAGGAACCCCATTACGACCTGTGTACCGAATTCCCCTGGGCGGATGATGAGGTGCTTCGGGGTGTGGTATGCCAGGGACGAAAGATCCTCCAAAAGACGGACGGACTTGTGGATCGGTTTACCTTCGAAGTGAAGGGCGAGATTCGCGGTGGAGTACGAACCGAATGCAACCTGGCGGTGTATGGAGATGTATCCGGCGGAACGTCGGCCGGAAACAACACCAACGTATGGGGTGGCATTTCCGGTGGTGTCCACTGTGGGGACAATCTTGCTGTGCATGGGAATATTTCCGGTGGAGTGAACTGCGGAGGTGCTCTTGCAGTACAAAACGGCATATCAGGCGGTGTTTCCACCGCAGGGGATATTACCTGCCGGGGGGATATTACCGGCAAGGTGACCGCCGATGGCGATATCAACGTTACCGGCAACATCAAGGCCGATAAGGTGACCGCCGGAGCGGATATTACCTGCCATCATCTGGAATGTGAAAAGGCAGTTGGCAATATCCGTGTGGATGAAGAAGAGGAAGAATGAACATTTTTTTCGATACGACCCACCTGCAGGATGGGGAAATTAAGCTGCATCTCCTGCGCACCATGGAAGCTGACCCGGCGAAAAACAGCCTCCCGGCGTATCATTTTGAGATACACAAAATAGATGGTACCAAAGTTGGATTTTGTGACCTTCGGGTGGGACAAAATGCAACAAGCTATGTGGTCGGCAACGTCAGTTACACCGTGTTCCCGCCTTTTCGGGGGAATCGGTATGCGGCAAAAGCCTGCGGGTTGCTGTTCCAACTGGCCAAACGCCACGGGATGGAATATTTGTGGATCACCTGTGATCCGGACAATACGGCCTCTGCAAAAACCTGCGAGATCGCAGGGGGAAGACTTCTGGAAATCGCAAAGATCCCAAAGAACCACGAAATGTATGCCCGGGGAAAGCGGCAGGTCCGTGTGTATCGGTTTGCGCTATAAAAAAGAACGTCCTGATGCGGGATTGCATCAGGACGTTTGGTATATGTTACAGGACAAACTGGAAGGCGCAGAAGGCGGCGTAGATGCCGAGGAGGGTGATACCCTGCCAACGGGAGAGCTTTTTGGAAAGCAGAGCGGGGATGGTCAAAAGGACCATAACGAATACCATCAAAGGAATATCCAGCACCAGGGAGGAGTTGATACCGAAAAGGGTGTTACCAACCGGAACTTCAAAGGGGGCAAGAGTCACCGAAACGCCGGATACCAGGACCAGGTTGAAGATGTTGGCGCCAATCACGTTGCCGATACCCAGGGAGGCATGTCCCTTGCGCAGGCTGGTGATGGTGGTGACAAGCTCGGGGAGGCTGGTGCCCAGGGCCACAAAGGTCAGAGCAATTACCGTTTCGGGAACGCCAAGTTCCTGGGCGATGATGGTTCCGTTGTCTACCAGAAGGTCAGCACCGACTGCGATCAGGGCAGCACCTACAACCAGCAGAACCAGCTCCATCAAAAGGGAGCGCTGCTTGATTTCGCTCTCTTCCTCATCCTCGTGAGCCTGGTCGGGATTTTTGAAACCCTGACGGATGGTCAGGAACATGTAAACCGCAAAGACAGCGAGCATGATGATGCCCAGGGGACGGGTGAATTCGCCCAGCACATAGGCGGCAACGCAGTAGATCGCGGCGGAAGAGAAGAAAAAGAGCACCGGCATCTTCATGGTTTGGGTGTTGATTTTGCCGGGGTTAACCGCCACGGAAATGGCAGAGATCAAAGCGGTATTGCAGATGATGGAACCGATGGCATTGCCGTAGGCCATGGCACCCTGACCGTTGAGAGCACCGGTGGCAGAAACCATGACTTCGGGGAGGGTGGTACCGATGGAAACCACCGTGGCACCCACGATGATGTCGGGCAGTTTGAAACGGCGGGCCAACCCGGTGGCACCGTCCACAAACCAGTCGCCGCCCTTGATCAAAAGAACAAGACCGACAGCAAACAAAAGAATGGCAATCAGCATAATTGGAATCTCCTTCGCAAAAATTCCGCAAAAGAAAAACCCTGCATCCCCAAAAGACGCAGAGCAAAACAAGGGAGAAACTCTGCATACCAATGGTCATGCATGAGTCTCACGTTTTCAAGCAAGCCAGGACAAAGTCCGCGTATTGTTGACTTACTGCGCGGTAAAACCGCGCTCGTTACTCCCTCACGGCATATATCCTATATATCATAGCACACTTTTTTGAAAAGTCAACCGATTTGTCGAAAAAAGTAAAGAATTGGTAAAGAATAAAGGAGACCGGCAAAGACAGGAGGGTAAATTTCGGGGTGAAATTTGAAAGGAAGATCGGCAAAATGGTACTTGCTTTTTTTTGCCAAATGTGCGATACTATTAGGGTTCCAGCCAAGAAAAAAGGAGCTTAATGAAGTATGGAAAAAGCAAGAAGCAATTTCAGCGGAAAATTGGGATTTGTCCTGGCTGCTGCCGGTTCGGCGGTGGGCCTTGGTAATATATGGCGTTTCCCTTATCTGGCGGCAAAATATGGCGGCGGTGTATTCCTTTTGGTGTATATTGCTCTTTCGGTGACCTTCGGCTTTTCTCTCATGATCGCCGAGATCTCCATTGGTCGCAAAACCGGACTCAGTGCCATCGGCGCATT
>JAFYNU010000039.1 GCA_017547975.1 Clostridia bacterium | reverse complement strand
TAGTTTCCGTCTGCTGCCTGTGTTTGGGCGGTGCGAAGCAAATCGGGGTTTGTTTTTTGCAGAAGTGCCTGCAACTGTTTTCCGGTATCGGTTTGCGCCAAACGCATTGCATCCTGAAAAGAAAAATCCGGAGTTTTTTTATTTTCTAAATATGTTACAGTTGTTTTTTGGAAAATCCCGTGGTATAATGATGCTATCGGTTCATGAGAAACCAATTGATTCCCATAGTAACGTTTATATGGAGGAATAACCAATGCCAATGAAAATGACGTTCCGTTGGTACGGCGAAGGCAACGACAACATCAAGCTTTCGGACATCAAACAAATTCCCGGTGTGGAAGGTATCGTTTGGGCATTGCATCACAAGATGCCTGGTGAGATTTGGGAAGAGGAAGAGATCGCAGCCGTCAAGCGTCAGTTAGACGAATATGGCTTTAACATGGACGTTGTAGAATCGGTTAACGTTCACGACGACATCAAAATCGGTCTTCCCACCCGTGACAAGTACATTGAAAACTACAAACAGTGCATTCGTAACCTTTCGAAATATGGTGTCAAGGTTATCTGCTATAACTTTATGCCCATCTTCGACTGGACCCGAAGCAATCTGTTCCATCCGATGGGGGATGGTTCCACCGCTCTGTTCTACGAAAAGAACATGATTCAGGATGACTACAATGCCATGGCAAAGTACATTTTGGATTTCACCGAGAAATACAACATGTCCTTCCCTGGCTGGGAACCGGAGCGCATGGCAAAGCTTGACGAATTGTTCAAGGCTTACGAAGGCGTTGACCACGAAAAGCTTTGGGCTAACCTGAAATACTTCCTGGAAGCCATCATGCCCACCTGCCGGGAATGTGACGTTAAAATGGCGATTCACATGGACGATCCTCCCTGGGATATTTTCGGTCTGCCCCGCCTTCTCATCAACGAGGAAAACATCGATCGGTTCCTGCGCATGGTAGATGACGAATACAACTGTCTGACCCTTTGCTCCGGCAGTCTGGGTGCCGATCCCAATAACAACGTTGCCGATATCGTTCGCAAACACTGTGACCGTATCGCTTTTGCCCACATCCGCAACGTCAAGCACTTTGAAAACGGAGACTTCTCCGAAGCCAGCCACCGCGATTGTGATGGGGATACCGGCATTCTGGATATCCTGAAAGCTTACCATGATTGCGGCTTTGAAGGCTATATCCGTCCTGACCACGGCAGACACCTCTGGGACGAAGGTCCCGGCAAGGTTCGCCCGGGTTATGGTCTTTATGACCGTGCGCTCGGCATTATGTATATGCTGGGTGTCTGGGACATGCTGGAAAAGTTTGACAAGTAATAAAACCATAAACATCGCCGTTTGCCCGAAAGGGTACGGCGCATATATAAGGAGGCCATTTTATGGAAAAGTACGTACCTGTTGTTGTCATTAAGGAACTTTCCGAAACCGATAAGATCCTTACCGCTCTCAAAAACAGCGGCATCAACACCGCCGAAATCACCTTCCGCACCGCTTGTGCTGCCGAAGCCATTGCTTACGCCGTCAAGAACTACCCCGATATGTCCATCGGTGCCGGTACCGTCATCAATGCCGAACAGTGCAACGCCGCGCTGGAAGCCGGTGCTCAATTCATCGTTTCCCCGGGTCTGTCGGTTGCTGTCGCCAAGATCTGCATCGAAAAGAACATTCCTTACTACCCCGGCTGCGTGACTCCCACCGAAATCATGCAGGCTCTTGAACTGGGCATCACCACCGTCAAGTTCTTCCCGGCCAACGTCTACGGCGGCCTGAAGGCCCTGAAGGCTCTGTCCGGTCCCTTCCCCCAGGTCAAGTTCATCCCTACCGGCGGCGTCGATCGCTCCAACATCGACGAATTCCTGGCCTTTGACAAGATCGCTGCCATCGGCGGTAGCTTCTTCGTCAAGGAAGCCCTGGAAAAGATGGAAGCTGAAAAGTAAGTTCAAAATCCAAACCTCCGAACGAGAT
>JAFYNU010000488.1 GCA_017547975.1 Clostridia bacterium | reverse complement strand
CTTCCCGGGGGGCGGGCGGATTCAATTCCAGTTCGGAAAGCTTCTTTTCCAGGGCGTCCAGTCTGGCAGCCAGGGCCTGGGGGGTGCGTCCCACCGGGTTGCAGAGCCGAATCAGGCAAAGCTCGGTATCCACCCGGGCGTTGGCGCTGGTGCGAAGGCCCGCAATGGCCTGGTTGATCTCCCCAATGTGATAGATCAGTCTTTCGTATCCCAGCCGGCCGGCAATTTCATCCAGGTCCTCCCGTCCGTAGCCACTGCCCAGGAGAGGTGCTCCCGCACCCGCTTTGGTGATGGCCGCATCCCGGAAGATCATGGCAAGATCCCCTAAGAAGTGGTTGGCGGACACGCCCCGCTGATACATGGCGTCCAGGGCGTCCATGGCCTCCCCGGTATCGCACCGGGCAACCGCCAGAGCCACCGCCAGAAGCTTTTCGGACCCGGCAAGGCCCAAAACCTCCGAAACCACCGCCTCGTCAATGCGTCCGCCGGCCCCCGAAAGCTGTTCCAGGGCGGAAATGGCGTTTCGCAAAGCACCGTCCGAAAGGGATGCAATCTTCATGGCACCGTCGGGGGTCAGGTCGATGCCCTCCTCCCCTGCCACGTAGAGACAGCGTTTTGCAATATCCTCTTCCCCAATGCGGCGGAAGTCGAAGCGCTGGCAACGGGAAATGATGGTGGCGGGAAGCTTTTGCACGTCGGTGGTGGCCAGAATGAAGACCACGTGCTCCGGCGGTTCCTCCAAAAGCTTCAAAAAGCCGTTGAAGGCGGAGGTGGACAGCATGTGCACCTCGTCAATGATATAGACCTTTTTGCCCCCGCCGGATGGGTTGTAGATGGATTTCTCCTTCAGGTCCCGCATATCCTCGATGCCGTTGTTGCTTGCGGCGTCCATTTCGATGACGTCCAGGTAATCCCCGTTTTCGATGCCCCGGCAGACGTCGCAGACCCCGCAGGGGTCCCCGTCGATTTTGTGACGGCAGTTTACCGCCTTAGCCAGGATTCTGGCGCAGGTGGTCTTGCCGGTGCCCCGGGTACCGCACAGGAGGTAGGCGTGGGCAAAGCGATCGGTGGCCGACTGGTTTTTGAGAACCTCCACCACCCGATTCTGACCCACCACGTCCCGGAAGGTGCGGGGTCTCCATTTTAGGTACAGGGTTTCGCTCATAACACACCTCCGTGACAGAATAAAGAAGATCCGACTTTCTGCGCACCCCCGCAGCCGCCTTTGAAACGACTGTATAAAGGGAGCCGGCACGCGAATACCTCGCGGGCGGCAGCCCCACGGCACACGAAAGACACCTCTTAATGCTGCTCGGTTCCCCGCCTGACATGGTTCGTGGGCTTTCGTTGCGCGGGACCGCCCGGTCATAAGCAACGCGGGACGGACGCTATACACAGTACGCCCCGAGGGCGACGGTCTCCCCCGCTATAGCGGATTGCGGGTCGAGGGCACCGCTACTTCCCCGGACAGCGGAGATGCGCACAAAATCGGATCGTCCATATAGTATACCCTATTTGCGGCTATTTTGCAAGTGTTTTTTTCTTCTCTTTTCCGCCCAACCGGTAACTTTCCGAAAGTTCTTTCTTTATGGCTTCCATGGGCACGCTTCCGTCCAGAAGGAGGGTCACCCAGGACTTTTTATTCATGTGAAAGGCAGGAAAATGCCCCGGGGTCAAAAGCAATTCGGGTACCCGCTCCGGGTCGGCGTGGAGGTTCATCACCCGAAGGACACCCCGGCCGGCAAGTCCCAGCTTTTCCCCCGCCACGCTCAG
>JAFYNU010000487.1 GCA_017547975.1 Clostridia bacterium | reverse complement strand
CCAAAAATCCTTTTGTAACAGCGGATTTGCCGCCTTTATGGCGTATTTCAAGCGGAATCGAATGATTGGGTTTCGCCTGGAATCCACGGCACAAATCGCAAATTCGGTCAGCCGTGCTAAGGTGGTGGCGGTTGCCACACCCACAATGCCCAGCTTGGGTAGGCCGAACAGTCCAAAAATGAAGAGCGAATTCAGTAGCACGTTCACCACCAGCGACACGGTGTAGATTCCCGTACTCAGCTTTACCCGCTCCACACTGCGCATCACCATGAGATACATCATAGAAAAGCCGGAAAACAGGTAGGAAATCGAAACGATCCGCAGATATTTTTCTCCCTCTTCAATCAAGGCCGCCTCGTTGGTGAAAAGACCCATTAAAAATGCCGGGAAGCAGAAGGTCACCAAAGCGAACACCACCGCAATCACCATGGAATAGCGGACGGCCATGCCAAGCACCTTTTCTACGGTGGTCTTGTCTCCCTTTCCCCAGTATTGGGCCGCAAGCACCGAAGCCCCTGAGTTCAACCCAAAGAATACGACGCTTAAAACAAATTGTACCTCCCCGGCAAGGGACGCCGCTGAAAGAGCGTTCTGTCCCACGTAGGTCAGCATGATCACGTCAGCCGAACTGACCGCCATATTGATGAAATTCTGCAAAACAATGGGCAGTGTCAAGGAAAAAACACGCCGCAGAAAGGCAGACCAACCGTTATTCATAGCATCTCTCCGTAAAAAGCAAAGCTCCGTTTCCGAAGCTTTGCTTGCTGAGTCTTTGTCTTTTTGTCTTTTGTTTATAGGAAGAAATCCTTATCCTCCGGCAGGAGGTACTTTTCGGCTTTGGGAATGATAAATTCCACCCCAATACCCGGTTTATCCCAAACCTTCACGTGACCGTCCTTGAAGTAATCGTTGGGAATACCATCCACAATGTCGTACCACCATGCGGGATGGGCTTCGGGGAATTCAAAGGCAATGAAGTTATTGGGCATGGTTGCCGTCACCTGCATCAAGGCCGCCATTCCAAATACGCCGTCGAAAATACCGTGTGGCGCCATGTGGATGCCGTGGAGGTTGGCATACTCGGCAATCCATTTGAGTTCGGCAATACCGCCCACGTCGGCAGGGTCGGGTCCCACCACGTTCACCGCTTCGGTTTCGATGAGTTCCTTGTAGTTCTGGCGCAGATAAATCTGCTCACCGGTGTGGATATTGGTGGTGGTGTGAATGGTGATATCCCGGTAGCTCTTTGCCATGTTGTAGGGGGTGTAGTCCCCGGTGATCAGGTCTTCCAGCCACATGACGTTATAGGGTTCCACCGCCTTGGCGAATTTGTAGGCATCATTGGGATAGAGGCCCGGGCCGCAGTCGAAGGCAATGCCCACCTTGTCCCCCACCCGTTCCTTGATGGTGGCCACGTAGTTGATCAGGTAATTGAGGCCCTTTTCGGTAAGCATACTACCGTTGGCGTTATCCATGTGCCGGGCGGGAGGATCGGGCAGATAGGAATCGTAGGCAAAGCCCAGTTCATCCGCTTGTCTTGCAAAATCCATGTTGTGGAAGGCAACCGGAGACTTGACGATGGTGAAGCCCGCCATTTCATTCAATGCCAGAATATTTTCGGCCCGTTCTTCCGGCGTAGCCGCCTTGGGATAGGGTAACTTGTCGGTGGCGTACATGGAGCAATAGACGCGAACTTTATCACGTACCTTGCCGCCCAGAAGTTTGTAAACAGGAACACCCGCCTCCTTGCCGGCAATATCCCACAGGGCCATTTCGATGGTACTGACCACCTTGCCCCAGGGCTTGAAGGCACCTACCCGACGGATGCGGCGCATACAGCTTTCCACGTCGGTGGGATCACAGCCGATGAGCATATTTTTGTAGAATTCCACCACCGGCTTTAAATTCAGGAAGCTCCGATTTTCCTCCACCTGGGCATAGCCGTCCACTCCCTTGTCGGTGACGACCCGCAGGGTCAGGTTGTAACCGATCAGCGCACTTTTGATGTCGATAATCTTCATAGCATGTGATTCCTTTCTTTTTTTCTTCATCATACCCTTTCTCGGTTTATTTGTCAAGATTTTTCCGCACAAAAAGAAAAGTCCGGGAGTTAGGCGTTGTATCCTTACGGATACAACGCCAGTTTTATTCGCCAAAGGCGAGTTATATTGCTTCGCAGTTATATTCGGCTAAAAGCCGAGTGTTATTCGCTTTGCGAGTTTAGGAGCGAATAAAATATCACTAAAACCGAAAGGTTTTAATAACACTTT
>JAFYNU010000486.1 GCA_017547975.1 Clostridia bacterium | reverse complement strand
GCTGCGGCGCACCTGACTTTGCACAACCTCCCATCCCCCGTGCCGCAACCGTCCCATGGCGGGAGTAAACCCCCGCCCTACGGCGGCATCAATCAACTCTGCCGCAGATGTACCTGCTTCCCCCCCCTCAAGGTTTGGACGGGCAATGCCCGCCCCTACTTTCAACTTTCCATTTTCAACTTTCAACTTGCCGCCCCGGTTCGGAAAAATGATTGACAAGGCCCCGAAGCGGTTGCTATAATAAGAAAAAACGCCCACGGGAAGGGGGATTTTCATGCGGATTTTGATTGCCGAGGACGAACAGGACCTGAATCGCATCCTCAAGCGCCGTCTGGAAGCAGCCGGATACAGCGTGGACAACGTATTTGACGGGGCGGAGGCCATGGAGCTTCTTTCCTACACCAGCTACGATGCGGTGATCCTGGACATTATGATGCCCAAGGCCGACGGATTGCAGGTGCTTTCCAGCCTGCGTAAGGCGGGAAAGAACACCCCGGTGCTCTTTTTGACCGCCAGGGACAGCATATCCGACCGAGTTACCGGGCTGGACATGGGGGCCAACGACTACCTGGTGAAGCCCTTCTCCTTCGACGAGCTTTTGGCCCGGCTTCGGGTATTGCTTCGCACAAGCTTCGGGCAGGCATCCAACCTTCTGACCGTGGGGGATCTGGTGCTGGATCCCGGCGCCCGGGCGGTCCGGCGGGGGAATGCCAACATCGACCTTTCCGCCAAGGAATACGCCCTGTTGGAATATCTGATGCGAAATGCCGGGCGGGTGCTCTCCCGGGAAACCATTGAGGACCACATCTGGAACTACGACTACGAAGGGGGCACCAACGTGGTGGACGTATACATCAGCTACCTTCGCAAAAAGATTGATACCAAGGGGCTGCCCCGGCTGATCCACACCGTCCGGGGAGCCGGCTACGTGATCCGGGAGGAGGGCAGATGAAAAACCTATCCATCCGCTTCCGCATGACCTTCTGGTACACCCTGGCCATGATTCTGGTGGCCCTTTTTGCAGGGGGCACGGTTATTTTCATGGGGGACGCGGTGGTACAGAAGGGCATCCGGGACAACCTGATCGAAACGGTGGAACATAACCGGAAGGAAATTGAATATCTTGCCGATCTGGATCCGGTTTGGGATGCCACCGACACCCGCCACGTGGCCCTGGCTTATGGGGAGGGGTACCTGGTGGTGGACGACGACTTTCTGGACGCGGTGAATCAGGTCTACAGCTCCCTCTACACCGATTCCGGCGAACTGCTTTATGGGGAAAATCCCATCTCCCGGGCCAGCACTTCGGTGCCCTTCCAAAACGCCCGCCTCCAAACCCTGAAGGTGGAGGGGATCACCTACTACCTTTTCGACCGCACCTTTTCCGCCGACGGCATGACCGGGCTCTGGCTCCGGGGCATCGTTTCGGAAGAGCAGGGCACCGCCCAAACCCAGTCGGTTGTGCGTTACGTGTTATTCCTTTTGCCGTTTTTGGTGCTTGCCGCATCGGTGGGGGGGTATCTGCTTTCCCGGCGGATGCTTCGCCCCATTGAGAATTTCATCCAGACCGCAAACCGCATTGAAGGGGGCAACGACCTTGCCAGGCGCATGGAAATCGGCGCCGGCGGGGACGAGCTCCACCGGCTGGCCCAGGGCTTTAACCGGATGCTGGACCGGCTGGAAAAATCCCTGGTGGCCGAGCGGCAATTCATTTCGGATGCCTCCCACGAACTGCGTACCCCGGTGGCGGTCATCTCCGCCCAGTGCGAGGACGCCCTGTCCGCCCCCCAAACCGAGGCGGAATACCGGGACGCCCTGGGGGTGGTGGCACGGCAAAACAAAAAGATGGCCCGGCTGATCGAGCAGATGCTGGACTTCCTGCGGCTGGAAACCCATGCCGAGCGTTATCCCCGGGAGGAGGTGGACCTTTCCGCCCTGCTGACCGACCTGGCGGTGGATATGTCCCTGATCCGGGACAAGGGGATCGAGCTTACCTGGCAGATTGCCGACGGCATTGCCATCCCGGGCAACCGGGAGCTTTTGAGCCGGATGGTATCCAATCTGATCACCAACGCCTACCGTTACGGCAGGGAGGGGGGACACACCCACCTGACCCTGGAACGGGTGGGAGAATCGGTCCAGCTGACCGTCACCGACGACGGTGTGGGCATTGCCCCGGCGGAGCAGGAAAAGATTTTCCGCCGCTTTTACCAGGCGGAGGCCTCCCGCTCCGGCAAGGGGCTGGGACTGGGGCTTTCCATGGCCCTGGAAATCGCCCGATTCCACGGGGGCACCATCAGAGTGGAAAGCACCCCGGGGGTCGGCAGCAGCTTTCTTGTGGAGCTTCCCGAAAAAAAATCCGAATATTAAGAAATTATCATGTTCTTCTAATCTTTCTCTAATTCTTCTGTGGTACCATATAGCCAAGATGAAAGGAGTTGAACATCTTATATGAAACAGAATATCAATCTTACCCCCAAAAAGAAGCTGGCGGTAGCCGCCGCCATCGCAGTCCTGGTGCTGATCGCCGTGGGAACCGGAACGGTACTTGCGGTAGGCAGCTACAACGAATCCACCTCCATCGGCGAAACCAATGCACAA
The DNA here is from genome assembly GCA_017547975.1 of Clostridia bacterium. Lineage (GTDB taxonomy): Bacteria > Bacillota > Clostridia > Oscillospirales > QAMX01 > RUG11797. The sequence continues at coordinate 919 of JAFYNU010000486.1, read as the reverse complement.
AACTTCGCCTTCCTGGATGCGGGCATCGACCCCGCCGAAGCCCTGGTGGAACGCACCGAATTCGACCGTGAGCAGGGCCAGTTCGTTTACGAAGTGGAATTCACCCATGACGGCGTCGAATACGAATACTGGGTCAAGGCCGACGACGGTTCCATCGTGAAGAAGGAAACCGAGTTGAAAAAGGCTCCCGCCCCCACCCCGGCACCCGAAACCGAAGTCACCTCCGCCCCGACGGCATACACCCTGGAACAGGCCAAGGAAATCGCCCTGGCGGATGCGGGACTCTCCGCCGCCCAGGTCACCTTCACCGAAACCGAAGCCGACAGGGATGACGGCAACACCTACTTCGAGCTGGATTTCCAGACCGCCGACACCAGGTATGACTACGAAATCAATCGTCTGACCGGCGAAATCTACAGCAAGAGCAAGGAGTCGTTGCCCAAGCCCGAATCCGAGCCCCAGGTCAAGGAGCTCATCGGCCTGGATGAGGCCAAGAAAGCCGCCCTGGCGGATGCCGGCGTAAAGGCCGCCGATGCCGCCTACACCAAGGCCGAGCTGGACGAGGACGACGGCAGAGTCTACTACGACGTGGAATTCAAAACAACCTCCGCCAAGTATGAGTACGAAATCGACGGCTACACCGGCAAGGTCCTGGACAAGGAAAAGGAAGCCGTCAAAACCACCGCCTCCAAGCCTTCCTCCTCTTCCTCTTCTTCCACCAAGCCCTCCTCTTCCTCCTCTTTGATCAGCCTGGCGGACGCCAAGTCCATCGCCGTCAAGAAGGCCGGTCTGAGCGTGGGCAGCGTGACCTTCACCAAGGCCAAGCTGGAAAAAGACGATGGCAGAAAGGTCTACGAGCTGGAATTCTACAAGGGTCACATGGAATATGAGTGTGAAGTGGATGCCGCCACCGGTAAGG
>JAFYNU010000038.1 GCA_017547975.1 Clostridia bacterium | reverse complement strand
GGTGACCACCCCCCGGGGCGGCCGGGACGAAACCCTTGGGGATGCGCTGGCCGAAACCATCTACAAGCTTGCCGAAGTCTTCGACAATTGCTACGTCATCGACCTGCACAAATACGCCCCGGTGTATGACGATGCGTTCCGCAAAAAGTTCTTCCTGGGGGGCCACATGAACCCCATGGGCTACATGCTTACTGCCAAAATGGTGGTTTCCTACATCGACTACATCATCCGTCACAACATGGCTGACTTTGCCCAGGTGGGGTTCATCGGCACCGAACACCAGTACCGGGAGGTATGATATGAAATTTACTATTGAACAGGGCGTTGCCCGGAAGTATCTTCGCATTTCCGATCCCTGCTATCACTATACCTTTGGCTACTATTCCAACAATTCCTGGGTGGACGAGAACCGCATTGTGATGTGCCGTTTCCTGTCCAAAAATCCAAGAAACCCCGAAGATCGCTACGCCAATCAACTGGTACTGGTGGATATTGCCGCCCAGACCGAGGAATATTTGGTGGATGCCGCCGACTACGTGGTGGCGGGAACCAAGGTCTACTACATTCTGGATCGGGAAATCCTCTGCTACTATGATCTGGAGAGCCGGAAAAGCCGGGAGATCCTGCGCTACAAGGGAATGGAATTTCCTCACATGACCCGGGACGGCCGTTATCTCAACTGGCACCACGACGGGGAAGGGGAGGAGGGCAACTCCGGCATGCGCATCGATCTCCAAACCGGGGAGGTGGTGACCATGTTCACCAAAAAGTTTGCGCCCCCCTTCACGGTATCCAATCACATGATGCTCTCTCCTACCGACCCGGATACCATCTTTTTCTCCCACGAGGGGGTCACCTTCTACGTTTCCAACCGCCTGTGGATCGCAAAGCTGGGTGAGGAACCCCGGAATATTGCCAAACAGAAGCTGAATGCCGACGGCGACCTGGGGGATTGCTTCGGCCACGAATGCTGGGCCGCTGACGGCAAGGGACTTTACTTTGTGAAATACCCCTGTTCCCCCGAACCGCCCAGAGGGCTCTGTTACGTGGATCTTGCCACCAACGAAGTAAAAATGCTGTTCTCGAAATTCCCATACTGGCACGTGTCGGCGGACAACGGTGGCCGTTACCTGGCGGCGGATACCCAGTCGGGGGACCGAAGCTGGGTTTGCCTGGCGGACATGAAGACCGGGGAGGAAATTCAACTGGCCGATTGCCGCATCAACTGGGTCCATCCCTGCCATCCCCATCCCCATTTCAACACGAACGATACCAAACTGGCCTTCCACGAGCTGGACGATGCCGGTCAGGTTGTCGTGGGAATCATGGACGTTGTGTAAGTTATGAGACAAATTAAAAATATTCTTTGGATTCTTCTGGCTATCTCGGTTTTGGCGGTGGGCGGTTGGTGGTTCCTGAGTGATGGAGTGGAGCATATTGAGGATAGCAACGGGCCGGATAATACCGAACTTGCGGTCATTACCGACGAGAATATCATCAATATGGATATGGGCGCCTTGAACGTGGAATGCTCCACGGGACTGCTCAACGATGGGGTGACCATTTCCTCTGACAAATTTACTGGGGTTTACGAGGTGTTTTTAACCAATTACGTTGGGAAATCCGACCTCCTGATCGATCTGGCAGGCTTCCACGTTACCGGCGGCAATTTCAAGATGGCGGTGGTGAATGAGGGTAAAATCATTGCCACCATTGAACAGGGGCTTTTTGCCGAATGCCACCTGGAGGACCTGACCGGTACGACGGCTCTGCGCATTGCGGGGGAAAGCGCCGCATTTACCTTCAGCATGGACCGACTCTTTTGCGAAGAGTATCATATCGAAATCAATGGATAAAGTGAAAACCCCGGGCTGTCCGGGGTTTCCTTTTTATGAATGAAGTGGTATAATGGAAAAAACGAAAGAGGAGAGGATAATGGCAAAAACCGAAAAATGCGAACTGACAGTACTCTGCCTCCTGGAAGAGGATGGGAGAATCCTTCTGCAGGATCGGGTGAAAAAGGATTGGGCGGGTTACACCCTGCCCGGGGGACATGTGGAACCCGGCGAAAGCTTTACGGATGCGGTTGTGCGGGAAATGCAGGAAGAAAGCGGCCTGACCGTGCTGGACCCGGTGCTTTGCGGGGTGAAGCAGTTTCCCATTGACGATGGAAGATACGTGGTATTCCTTTTCAAGGCGACCGCCTATACCGGCACCCTGACCTCATCGGAGGAGGGGGAGATGCATTGGATAAAGAAGGAGGAACTCCCCACGGTCAACCTGGTAGAGGACTTTTTCGAACTCATGGACGTGATGGAGGATCCGGAAAAATCGGAATTTCAATACGTGATTCAAGACGGCAAGTGGATTGCCGTGATCAAATAAAGATAAGGGAGATAAACCATGAAAATTGAACGTGCTGCAAGTATTCCTTTGATTACCCACGACCCTTTCTTTTCTGTCTGGTCGCCCGCCGACAAGCTCAACGATACCGATCCGGTACATTGGTCGGGCATTCGGCAAAAAATCCGGGGGTATCTGGTGGTAAACGGTAAAACATATTGCTTTATGGGGGACCCGGATTTTCTGGAAGCCCTGACACAGGTCAGTGTGGACGTGACTGCCACCGCCACCACCTACACCTTCGAAATTGACGAGCTGATCTTCACCTGCCGGTTTACCTCTCCCGTTCTGCCCGGCGATCTGCTTTTGGCATCCCGGCCCTGTACCTACGTGGATTTCGGGGTGGAACGCAAAAAGGCGGCTGAGGTTACCATTCATCTTGCCCTTTCCGCCGACCTGGTGCGGGGTACCGAGGGAAAGGTCATCGGTTTCACCGGTACGCAGAAGGGGTTTGCCTATGGTTCCATGGGCAAGGCCAAGCAGACTCCCCTTGGGGCCAGCGGCGACAAGGTAACCATCGATTGGGGATACCTCTACGCCGCAAGTAAGGCCGACTCGGTGATTGCCTTCGATCTCCAAAATGAACAGCTTTCGGTTGAGCTTCCCATGGAAAGTGAGAAGAATGCCGCCGATCTGATTCTGGCCTACGACGATCTGCTTTCCATCAACTACTTTGGCGCCTGGTGCAAGGGGTATTGGACCAATCGCTATCCCACCATTCTGGATGCGATTGCCGCCGCCTTTGAGGACAAGAGCGAGACCCTGGCGAAGTCCGACGCCTTTGATAAGGAAATTTATGACCGGGCCTACGCCGTCGGGGGTGAGGACTATGCGTTCCTCTGCAATATGAGCCTTCGCCACGTGATGGCCGCTCACAAGATCATCACCGACGGGGAGGGAAAGGTGATCTTCCTTTCCAAGGAAAACGATTCCAACGGCTGTATCGGTACCGTGGACGTGAGCTACCCCTCCACCCCGCTCTTCCTGCTCTATAACCCTGAACTGGTGAAGGGGATGTTACGCCCGGTGTTCCGCTTTGCCGAACTGGACGTGTGGCCCTTCGACTTTGCCCCCCACGACGTGGGCCGTTATCCCTATGCCTGGGGCCAGGTTTACGGGCTCGATCGGGAAATGAGAGCCCGGGGCGAGCTCTTCAGCGTGGAACAGGGCGCGGTGTATCCTCCATTCTATTGCTACCCCGTCGATAGCGGCATCTACGACTTCCGTTATCAGATGCCGGTGGAGGAGTGCGGCAACATGCTGATCATGACCGCCGCAGTGTGCCTGGCGGAAGGAAACGCCGACTTTGCCAAGCCCTTCCGGCATCTGCTCTCCGCCTGGAAGGAATATCTGATCGAATACGGCGCCGACCCGGGGGATCAGCTCTGCACCGATGACTTTGCGGGGCATCTTTCCCATAACGTGAATCTTTCTGCCAAGGCTATCATGGGCGTGGAAGCCTACGCCAAGCTGGCGGAGCTTATGGGGGACCGGGAAGAAGCCGAAAAATACCACGCCAAAGCAAAGGAAATGGCCCAAAGCTGGGAAGCCCGAGCCAAGGTGGGTGACCACTACGCCCTGGCATTCGGCAATGAAAATAGCTGGAGCTTGAAATACAACCTGGTATGGGACAAACTCTGGGATACCGGACTTTTCTCCGACGAGGTATATGAAAAGGAACTGGCCTGCTACGAAAAGATGACCAACGAGTACGGGGTTCCCCTGGATAACCGTGCCGACTACACCAAGAGCGACTGGATCCTGTGGTGCGCCGCCATGGCGAAGGAGCCGGAACAGGCCGCAGGGCTGATTGCTCCGGTGGCCCATTACCTGAAAAACACCGCCACCCGGGTTCCTTTCAGCGATTGGTACGATACCAAAACCGGAAAATACGTCCACTTTATGGGACGGAGCGTCCAGGGCGGCATCTTCATGCCCATCCTGGCGAAAAAATAACCGGACAAATAAAGAACGTCCCACGAGATGCACGTTCCATGGAAAAGAGCGTTGCAGCTTGTAAATTGCACATAAAATGATACTTGACAGTATATAGAATATGTGCTATGATGCAGGCAGAGGATCCTGCACCCAAACATCCGGAAAAGGAGCAGGGGAGGATTCCAAAAAAGGATG
>JAFYNU010000485.1 GCA_017547975.1 Clostridia bacterium | reverse complement strand
GGCTGGGGTGCCCGATGAGCGTATTGACTGTGTGAGAGATGAATTTGAAGCGGTGAAATATCTGCGATTGAAGAAGGGCAGTAGCATTTACATGTTCTATGGAGTGGATTCCCTTTCCTTGGCCTACAAGGTGCGGGAAAAGGTGGTTGACGCAGCGAAGGAGGCAGCAAAATGAAAATTGAGATCCTCTATCCCGAGATTTGTAACCTCTATGGTGATCTTTTCAATCCCGATTACTTGGCCCGTTCCATTCACGCTGAAGTAATTCATACTGGGTTGAAAGACACCCCTCGGTTTGTATCCGAAAAAATCGACCTGGTTTATATGGGTACCACCACCGAACGGGGCCAGGAACTGGTGCGGGACGCCTTGAAGCCCCATCTGGATGCCATCCGTACCCGTATTGCACAGGGGGGCGTTACCCTGATCACCGGAAACGCTATGGAGATTTTTGGAGAATATATTGCCAACGAAGATGGTACCCGGGTGGAAATGCTGGGTCTTTTTCCCATCCACGCTACCCGTAAAATGATGAGTCGCTACAACTCTCTCTACCTTGGGGAGCTGGGAGGTTTCAAAATTATCGGTTTCAAGAGTCAGTTTGGCCATGCCTACGGCCAAAACGGCCAAGGGCTTTTCCATACCATTCGTGGCGCAGGACTCAACCCCGATGTTATGGAGGAAGGCCTCCGGGACGGAAATTTCATGGCTACCTATGTCATTGGTCCGGTGGTGGTGATGAATCCTCCCTTTGCTAAATATGTGTTGGAACTGATGGGGGTTGAAAATCCCACCCTGGCTTTTGAAGAGGTTGCCACCGACATGTATAATACTCGTCTTTCGGAATTTTCCGAACCAGACCGCGGATTTATCTATCACTGATGAAATAACATGCCCCGGACTCTGTCCGGGGTAGTTTTAAAGGGAGAGCACGCTTGGAGACTATGGTTTTACTGAGACAGATTCCGCCCTGCAAAAATCTGCGGGACCTGCACGACGCGGCGTCTGCGGTGGGACGGGAGCTTTTGCGTCTCCTTCTGGCGGAGTATTTTCCGGGGGAGATGGTAGAGGTTGCCAAAACCCACCTGGGAAAGCCCTTCCTGCCCGCCCATCCGGAGGTGGGAGTCAGCGTTTCCCATTCCGGGGATTATGCGGTGGCGGCAGTTGCTCCGGGGGCGGTGGGGATCGACCTGGAAAGGATTCGGGAGCCGAGCCCCGGCGCCTTGAAGAAGTGCTTCACCCCGGAAGAATGCGCCATGGTGTCGGCGGAGGGGGAGGAAGCATTCACCCGGCTTTGGACCACCAAGGAGGCCATTGGCAAGGCCCTGGGAACCGGCCTTTTGAACCGGGAGCTTTTTCAAAAAGAGAGCCGGGTGATCCTCTCAGAGAAGGGGTTTGTCGCCGTCCCAATTCAGGTGCCAGCCGGCTACCGCTGTACCCTGGTGGCGGAGGAGAAGGCGTTGCGAAATCCTCCCAAATGTGCTATGATAAAGAAAGAATTCCAGAAAAAGGAAGGATACTACCATGAAATTTGATCTGCGTGAAACCGCAAGAGAGCATACCATCATCGTGGCCCACCGGGGTATTGCCGGGGGCAACATTCCCTGCAACACCATCCCCTCCTACAACACCGCCCTCCTGCAGGGGGCCGACATGATCGAAACCGACCTGAACTGCACCGCCGACGGCAAGCTTGTGATCCTGCACCCCGGCATGGAAAAGGTGCACCTGAATTACGACGGCTCCATCACCGATATGCCCTGGGAGGAGGTCAAAAAGCTCCGGTACCACAATTTTGACGGTACCCCCACCCAGTTTGGCCTGATCCCCTTCGACGATCTTCTGGAGGCGTTCAAGGGACGATGCTACATCAATATTGATAAATTCTGGTCCAATCCGGAAGCCATCTACCGGGCGGTGAAGCGCCACGATATGCTGGACCAAATTCTGGTAAAAAGCCACGTTGCCGACGAGGTGCTGGACGTACTGGAAGAGGTCGCCCCCGAACTGGCCTTCATGCCCATCGTGAAGGAAGCCCATCCCCATCACGAAGCTCTGATGGGACGCAATATCAACTACGTGGGGGTGGAGGTTCTCTTCCGCACCGACGACAATGAGCTTGCCGGGGCCGAATTTGCCGAAAAGATGCACCGGGACGGCAAGCTGGTTTGGGTGAATTCCATCGTCTACAACTACCGGGACGTATTGGCCGGGGGACACTCGGACGATACCGCCCTGTCTTCCTCCATGGAGGATGGCTGGGGTTGGATCGGGGACCGTCCCTTTGACGTGATCCAGACCGACTGGCCGGGTATGCTGGTGGACTTTTTGAAGAAAACCGGAAGATACTACAAATAACCGACGTCCCAATCTCTGATTTAGCAACAGTCGTGCCATTTGGCTGCTTTGAGATACGAAAAAAGACTTCAACCTTCCTGGGTTGAAGTCTTTTTCTTATAATTGCTTTCTTGTGGCTTGTTGTTTCTTAGCCTCTGATCTGGAAGAATTCGATTTCTTCCCCATCGGGACCGTAAACAAAGGCGATACGGACCGGGTAGATGGAGGGCTGGGAGGGGATGTCCACATCCTTGGGGGCGATTTTTTCCTTGGCACCGGCTTTGATGGCGGCGGCAAAAGCCTCGTCACAGCAGTCACAGCGGACAGCCAGGTGGAAGTAGCGGCCATAGGGGGTCTCGTCGGAACCGCCGGCAAACATTTCGAAATATTCGCCGCTGCCAATGTCCAGCATGGCGGCACGCTTGTCGCCTTCGCCCCAGGATTTGTAAACTTCGAAGCCGAGGGCCTTGTAGAAAGCCAGGGAAGCGTCAAAATCATTGACCTTCAGGGCTACGTGATGGAAGCTTGCTCCGTGAATGATAGAGTTTGCCATACTATATCTCCTTTAATAAAATAGATTATGAGGTTATGCCATGGGCGTTGCCACAACCACCATGGTCAGGTCGCCGCCTGTAGCGAGACCGCAATCCCGCATCTCGCTTTCGGTCAGTTCCAAACTAAAATTCAGTTCCAGACCGGCACCGTTGATGAAGCCAAGATAATCGTCGGTGCTGTAGAAGGTCAGGTCATACGGCAAAATTGTCCTGGCCACGTTGGTCTTGGGGCTCACCAAATATTGATCCCGATCCTGGGGCAGGTTGTCGCAGTCCAGATAAATGCAGGCTTTGTAGGAACCGGGTAGGTTCAATCCCGAGGCGGCGGCACGCAGGACGTCCAGGATCTCCGCACGGTCGGTGAGAGCATTGCCGTCCTCAAGTACCGTGGTCCCGGTCGCCGAGTTGTAACTCTGGCTGGAGTATTCCATATCGCTTTCCGCGGATCCAATATCGGAAGTCGGTTCCTCCGGTGTGGCTTCGGCTTCCAGGACGACCTTCTCCTCGGTTTCCATCATGAAGGCATTGTCGGCGGCTTCGGTTTCGACAGCCTTCCCGCCGTAGCGGGACAGAGTCCAGCTGCCGACCACCAGAATCGCCAGGGCGGCTGCCACCCCCATTACACTCCGGAAGGTGTTCTGACGGCGGTTGATGGTGTGGAGCTTGCGCTGTTTATCCTCGGTGTGAATCTTTTTCAGAATGGTTTCGTCCAATCCGTAAGGAGGCTCTGCCATGGTGCCGGGAATTGCTTTTTTCAAGCTGACAAGTTCATCGAAAAGCGCCTGACAGGACTTGCAGGAAGCGGCATGCTCCCGCCATTTGGCCTGGTTTGACGGGGGGGCTTCCCCATCCAGTACCGCCTGCATCAAAATCAGATATTCCTTGCAGGGATTCTCTTTCATCTGGCATTCCTCCTTTCTATCGTTTTCGTCCATAGGACGCATAGTTCCTTCCTGAAGTTCCCGAAAAACAGAAACTTTACATCATTTTTTTCAGCTTGTTGCGCAGCTTGATCCGGGCACGGGCTAACCGGGAACGGACGGTGCCGAGTTCAATATTCAGGACTTCGGCAATTTCGGTATAGCTCATGTCGTGCACGTCTCGCAGGATGATGATTTCCCGGGAGATGGGGGGCAGGGACTCCACCGCCTGACGAATGGCATCCTGCAATTCCCGGCTTTCATAACGCAGTTCCGGGTCGTAGGACTGGTCCGGCAGGGGGATTTCCAGCGATTCGCCCTCTCCATCGGGTTGTTCCAGGGGGATGGTGAATTTGGTATAGAGCTTGTTGCGGCGGGAAAAATCAATACATTCATTGATGGTGATCCGGTAGAGCCAGGTGGAAAGCCGGGACTTTCCCTTGAACCCGCCGATGGAGCGGTAGACCGTAATGAATACTGCCTGGGTAATGTCGGAAGCATCGTCGTAGTTTTTAACGTAACGAAGCGCCAGGTTGAATACCAGCTTTTCGTGCATACGAATCAACTCCGCAAAGGCGGACTCATCTCCGTTTTTCAATCGTTCGATCAATTCTTCTTCCGGCACTTCCGCCCCCCCTTTCCTGTGGTTTGGGTTATATTATGAATATTGCTCGGCGACCCGATTGCAGAAGGCGGCAACCTCCTCCATGGTGGAGAGCTTGGATGCCTCATCCTTCAAACGGGATGCCCCGTGGAGACCCTTCACGTAATACATGGTCTGAGCTCGTGCTTCCCGGACGGCGGTATATTCTCCCTTCCGGGCGGCGGCACCTTGAATTTGACGTTTTAACGTATTCATTTTATCACGAATGGAGGGATGTGTAAACTCTTTATTTTCCAGGAGGGCATTGATTTCCGAAAAAATCCAGGGATTTCCCAATGCACCCCGGCCCACTGCCACCATGGGGGCTCCGGTTTCCCGGTAAAGCCGCAGGGCATCCGCTCCGGTGAAAATATCGCCGTTGGCGATCACGGGGATATTGACCGCCGCTACCACCCGGGCAATCTCTTCCATGCGGGCTTGGCCGGAATAGAACATAGCACGGGTTCGGCCATGAACCGTTACCGCATCGGCTCCGTTCGCTTCGCAGATTTTGGCGCATTCCACCGCATTGATGCTGTCATCGTCCCAACCCAGCCGCATCTTCACCGTCAGGGGTCGGTCGATAGCCCCTTTGACCGCACCGACAATCTGGCCGATCAGGGCGGGGTTTTTCATCAGGGCACTGCCCTCTCCATTTTGGGCCACCTTGGGTACCGGACAGCCCATATTCAGGTCGATCATATCGGGATTTGCGTACTCGCAGGCAATTTTGGCACCCTCGGCCAGAATATCCGGTTCGCTTCCGAACAATTGGATGGCGTAGGGTCCCTCGGTTTCGAAGGGGGTCATGAGACTGCGGGTTTTGTTATCATGCTTGTTGTAGCAAAGAGCCTTGGCGGATACCATTTCACTCGTGGTCAGGGCGGCTCCCGCTTCCCGACAGATGCCCCGGAAGGCCGCATCCGCCACCCCTGCCATGGGGGC
>JAFYNU010000484.1 GCA_017547975.1 Clostridia bacterium | reverse complement strand
GGGGCTTGTTGCTTCTCTTGATGCCGTCTGCCTTGGCTTCTTCCCGGGTGTATTCCGCCATGATGCCGTAGTTGACGTTCATGGGCTGGAACTTGGTCAGTCGATGGTCGGATACGTAGGCTGCCAGAGCACCGATGGCAGATCGGTTGTCCAGATAAAACCCGGTTCCATTGAGCTTTGCCGCCAATCTTTTAGCCGCATAAAAACCGGAAGCGGTGGATTCAATATATCCTTCCACCCCGGTAATCTGCCCGGCAAAGTAGAGGCCTTCGTCCTCCTTCACCATGTAATCCCCATCCAAAATGGAGGGAGAATGAATGTAGGTATTCCGGTGCATGACCCCATAACGCACGAATTCGGCGTTTTTCAGGGCGGGGATCATGGAAAATACCCGCTTCTGCTCCCCATATTTCAGGTGAGTCTGGAACCCCACCAGATTATAAAGACTTCCCGCCGCATTATCCTGGCGAAGCTGGACCACGGCGTAGGGTTCCTCCCCGGTGCGGGGATCGGTGAGACCAACCGGTTTCATGGGGCCGAAACGCAGGGTATCCTCACCCCGCCGGGCCATCACCTCCACCGGCATACATCCCTCAAACACCTTGCTGTCTTCAAAGCCATGCACGTCAGCCTCTTCGGCTTCGGTCAAGGCCTTCCAAAAGGCTTTGTACTCTTCCTCATTCAGGGGGCAATTGATATAGCAGCCATCCCCGTGGTCATAGCGGGATTGGAGGAAGCTGGTCTCCTTATCAATGGAATCAAATGCCACGATGGGGGCCACCGCATCATAAAAATGCAGACCTTCTCCCCCGAATTTTTCCGCAATGTCATCCGACAGGGCGTCGGACGCCAGGGGTCCCGCCGCAATGATGCAGGGACGTTCCGCAGGAATGGCGGTCACTTCCCCGTATTTCACCTCGATCAGAGGGTGGTTTTTGATTTTCTCGGTAATATAGTCCGAAAAGCCCTCCCGGTCCACCGCCAGGGCTCCCCCGGCTTCCACCCGGGTATGATCGGCGGCTTCCATAATCAAACTGCCAAACCGACGAAGCTCTTCCTTAATCAGACCGGCGGCGTTCTCCAGTCTTCCGCTTCGGAGAGAATTGGAACAAACCAGTTCTCCAAAACCATGGTAAACGTGGACGGGACTATGCTTTTGGGGCTTCATTTCCCAAAGCTCCACCGGGATCCCGGCAGAGGCCAATTGCCAGGCCGCTTCCGACCCGGCGAGCCCGGCGCCCACCACAATGACTTTATTCTTCATCCTTTTTTCCCTTTTTCATCAAATATCCACCGGTGATTACTTCATAACCACAGCCTTCGGCGGCACAGTAGGTCTTCTTTTCCGCCTTGGAATTCTTTTTGAACAGAGTCTTTCCGCACTTGGGGCACAGATCCTTCACCGGCAGATCCCAGGTCATGAAGTTGCAGTTGGGGTAGTTCTCACAACCGAAATACTTATTGCCGCTTTTGGCCTTTTTCACCAGCATCTTGCCGCCGCAAACCGGACATAATCCTTCGGTTTCCACGGCGATAGACTTGGCATTTTTGCACTCCGGATACCCCGGACAAGCCAGGAACTTGCCAAATCGGCCGTTTTTGATAACCATCATCCGGCCGCATTTTTCGCAGGGAATATCGGTCACTTCGTCCTGGGGACCAAGCTTGACCCCCTCCAGATTCTTCTCCGCCGCCTCCAGGGTCACGTGGAAGCCTCCCCAGAAATTGCGGATAACGTCCTTCCAGGCTTCCTTCCCTTCGCTGACGGCGTCCAGTTCGGTCTCCATATTGGCGGTAAATTCGGTATCTACCACCGCCGTAAAGTGTTTTTCCATCAGTTCGGTGACGATTGTCCCAAGCTCGGTGGGTTTCAGACTGCGCCCTTCCTTGACGATGTACTCCCGGTCCAAAATGGTACCAATGGTAGGGGCATAGGT
>JAFYNU010000483.1 GCA_017547975.1 Clostridia bacterium | reverse complement strand
CCGGAAGGTTTACAGAAAAGAGGTGAAACGAAATGATGAATCCCAACGCCAAGGACGCTCTTGAAAAGTTCAAGATGGAAGCAGCCCGGGAAGTCGGTGTGAACCTGAAGAATGGTTACAACGGTGACCTGTCCTCCAAGGAAGCCGGTTCCGTCGGCGGCCAGATGGTCAAGAAGATGATCGAGCAGTACGAAAACAGCATGAAGTAAGCTGATTGCAAAGGGTTAAGCCGAATTGCGGCATGCGGATAGTCTGCCACAGAAATTTCGGTGCATACCAGGGAAAAAGCGGTACGAAAGTGCCGCTTTTTCTTTTGCAAAAGGGCTTGCAATGGGGCTCATATCGTGCTACAATGCGGGTAGAACAAGCGAAAGCGAGGATCAAGATATGCAGTGTATCACTTCCTTTGATCAAAACGGACGCAATGAGGCCGACACTGGGTTGGTATTTGCCGACGTATGGGATATGCCCGGCACCATGTTCGGTTCCCCGGCATCGAAAAAGGGGGAACCCTTCTACCGGGTTCCGGCGGATATTGCCGAAAAAACCAACGATGGCGTGAAGGTGCTGGCACCTCACACCAGCGGCATCCGTTTTCTATTTGAAACCGATTCTCAAAAGGTTGCCCTGCGTGTGAGCCGTCAGGAAAAAACCATCCCCTCCCAAAACTTCTCCGCCATTGGTCACAGCGGCTTTGATATGTGGGAAATTGTGGACGGCAAATACCGGGCCATCGATTTCCTGGTGAATCCCGGCAGCGAATCTCCATTCCTTGGGGTACATACCTTCCCGGATGAGGGAGCGCATACCGTTATGCTCTACTTCCCCCTCTACAATTCGGTGGACTCCCTGGAAATCGGCATTGAGGAAGGCAAGGGGGCCTGGGCGGTGGCTTCCCCCTACAAGGACGTGAAGCCGGTGCTCTACTATGGCTCCTCCATTACCCAGGGGGGATGCGCATCCAGAGCGGGCAACGCCTACCAAGCCATGATCTCCCGGATATTCGGTCTGGATTTCATCAATCTGGGCTTCTCCGGCTCCGCCAAGGGTGAACCCATAATGGTGGATTGGCTCGCTGGGTACGATCCCTCGGTGTTCGTGTGCGATTTTGACCACAATGCCCCCACTCCGGAATACCTGGCGGAGGTTCACTACCCCCTGTACGAACGTTACCGGGCCGCCCGACCGGAGGTTCCCATTCTGTTCGTGTCCAAACCTGACCCCGACCTGGATCCCGGTGCCGACCGGCGGCGGGAAGTGATCCGGGCCACCTATGAAAAAGCCAAGGCGGCAGGGGATGATAAGGTATATTTCCTGGACGGCGCCAGTTTCTTTGGCGAATACGAGCGCTTTGCCTGCACGGTGGACGGGTGCCACCCCAATGACCTGGGTTTCCTGCGCATGGCGGAGGGAATCGGCAGAGCGGTCACCGACATTCTGGGCCTCTAAAAATTTTCTTGAAATATTTTCGAAAAATTTCGAAAAAGGTGTTGACAAATCCCCAAACGTGTGGTATTATATACAAGTCGCTTGGGGGTGTAGCTCACTTGGGAGAGCGCTTGAATGGCATTCAAGAGGTAAGGGGTTCGATCCCCCTCATCTCCACCACAAAAAGCCTTGAAAACCGTGTGTTTTCGAGGCTTTTCTTTTGTTCGCGGGGATTTTTCGTTATCTGGGATGTGTTTGAATTTTTATATGGTGGATTTTGAACAAAAAGATGCTAAAATATATATGCACTCTTTGCTGTTTCTTAATTATTCAAGTGATAGAATAATTAAAATATGGTGGTTCGGGGGATGGGGGACGATATGCGCAAAAATACCAGCTATATAAAAGATAGCGCTATTACGGTAGGCTTGCTGATTGCGGCATTTGCTTCCAGTTTGCTGTTCCTGCAATTTGATGTGGAAGAGCATATCACCACGGTATTTGTGTTTGCCGTCTTTTTGATTTCCTTGTTTACAAATGGCTATACCTACGGCGTGCTGGCTGCGGTGGCCGGTACGTTGGCGGTAAATTACGCATTTACCTTCCCGTACTTTGCGCTGAACTTTACGATTCCGGTGAACCTGATTTCTGCTATCGTGTTGATTGTGCTCTCGCTTTTGACAAGTGCACTTACTACCAAGCTAAAACAGCACGAGGCCATGAAAGCGGAAAGCGAAAAGGAAAGCATGCGTGCCAATCTGCTCCGAGCGGTTTCCCACGATTTGAGAACGCCGCTGACAACCATTTACGGCTCCAGTACAACCTTGCTCGAAAACAGCCGAGCGATGACCGAGGAGCAAAAGACCAAGATTGTAAACGGCATCAAGGAAGATGCCGAATGGCTGATCCGTATGGTGGAAAATCTGCTTTCTGTTACCCGGCTGGATAGTGGTCAGGTGAAGATTATCAAAACACCCACCATCCTGGACGAACTGATTGACTCGGTTATTTTGAAATTCAAAAAGAGATACCCCAACCAGAAAGTGGTTTTGGAACTGCCGGACGATGTGGTCATGATCCCCATGGATGCGATTTTGATCGAGCAGGTCATCATTAACATACTGGAAAATGCGGTTCAGCACGCCATTGGAATGACCTCTCTTACGTTGCGGGTTTTTACCCGTGGCACATCTGCTGTTTTTGAAATCGCAGATAACGGGTACGGTATCGATCCGAAACGCATGGAGACCCTGTTTACGGGGCATTACGCTTCTGAACATGAGGTCGCAGACAGCAAAAAGAAAAATGCAGGCATTGGCTTATCGGTATGCGCAACGATTATCAAAGCCCACGGAGGCAGTATCAAGGCTGAGAATTTGAACACAGGAGGTGCGGTATTCCGGTTCGCTTTGGACACGGAAGAAATCAACGATGAAACAGAATAAGTATGTAATTCTCCTGGTAGAAGATGAGACCAATATCCGTAATCTGATTGCGACGATGCTGGAAACAGCCGGGTATCAAACCATTGTAGCCGGATCGTGCTCGGAAGCCAAAACCTTGTATGCATCCTACCTTCCGGACCTGATTATTCTGGATCTGGGTCTTCCGGATATGGACGGAATGAATCTGCTGAATTTTGTGCGGCAGAATTCCCTGACGCCCATCATTGTCTTGTCGGCGCGTACAAACGAGGCAGATAAGATCCTGGCACTGGACAGCGGCGCAAACGATTACGTTACGAAGCCCTTTGGCTCCGGAGAACTGCTTGCTCGTGTGCGGGCAATCCTGCGAAATAATCGTTTCAGCGCAGAAGAAGGAAGGTTGCCCGGCGGCAGGTTTGTCCTCAAGGATCTATGCATCGATTATGATGCCCGGCAGGTATTTGTAAAGGAAGAAGTCATCAAGCTCACGCAAACCGAATATAATATCGTAGCTTTTCTTTCCGAAAACTGCGGCAAAATGATGACCTATGCGGCAATCATCAAAGCAATCTGGGGAGATTACGTCCAGGAAGGAAGCATCAAAAAGCTGCAGGTGAATATGGCAAATATTCGCAGAAAGATTGGTGATAAACCGGGCGAAGGGGAGCAAAACTATATTACAAATGAGCTTGGGGTAGGTTATCGGCTCAATGAATAATCCAAACAGCATTGTGTGTTTCATCACGCAATGCTGTTTTACTATTTGCTGTCTCTTAACCCAAGGAATGGTATAATTTATTGGAATGGGAAAAATGGGTTTTGACCCCGATCCCTGTGTGAAAGGGGGATAAGTATGTTAACTTCGGCAGAGGTTATGCAGTTGCTTCAAAGCATGATTTGGCTTCTTGCCGGTGTGGGTGTTTTTATCGTCGGCATGAACTTTCTGAGCGATGCTTTGGAGAAAAGCGCCGGTGAAGGCATGAAGAAAATGCTGGGCCGGATCAGCAATAACCGCATATCCGGTGTTGGCATCGGTGCCGGTGTGACGGCAATTATCCAAAGCTCCTCTGCAACGTCGGTCATGGTAATCGGCTTGGTCAATGCCGGTGTTATGACCCTTATGCAGGCTACACCGATTATCATGGGCGCCAATATTGGTACAACCATAACCGGTGTGCTGGTTGCGCTGAAAAACGATTATTTTAATATGCTGATGTACCTGTTTGCATTTGCAGGGGTCATGATGGGCTTCTTCAAAAAGGAGAAAATCAAGATTGCGGGTCTTTTGTGCAGCGGTCTGGGTTTGATTTTTGTGGGGCTGAACGTCATGAGCAGTGAGCAGGCATTCGGAAATCCCCTGGTGGAATCGATGTCCCAGGGAATCTTCGGTGTAATCAATTTCCCGTTGCTGCTGATCCTGGTGGGCGTGATCTTTACCGCCCTGATCCAAAGCTCCTCTGCCGCTACCGGTGTTGTGATCACCATGGTGGGCTCCGGTGTATTGCCTCTTGATTTGGCACTGTTCATCGTCCTGGGGGCGAATATCGGTACTTGCGTTACCGCACTTTTGGCCGCGATCGGTGCCAATGCAAACTCGAAACGTGTGGCACTGATCCACTTCACCTTTAACGTGGTGGGAACGGTGTTCTTTACCGTGGTTGTCTGGTTGTTCAGAGATCCTGTGATCAACCTGTTGGTATCTCTCTTCCCCGGCAGTGACGCTATGTCTTTGCAAATGCGCGTGTCGGTTTTCCATGTGATCTTCAACCTAACGACTACCCTGCTTCTCCTTCCCTTTGTAAAACAGCTGGTACGGTATTCCTGCGTAGTGATTCGAGACAAGAAAGCAGAGACCACAAGCCGTACACTGAAATACGTGGATGAGCGCCTTTTGTCTATGCCTCCGGTTGCGCTGATGCAGGCCAAAAAGGAAATCGACTATATGCTGTCGTTGGTGGAGGAAAACATTGGTCTTTCGGTTACTTCCATAGGCGGTGACCCCGCGGAGAACGCGGATCGCATTGCCGAGAACGAAGAAGCCATCGACTTTATAAACGGTGCGCTGACGAATTTCCTGATCAAGCTGACCGACCACGTGGATGAACAGGACGAGCAAAGAATCGGTTCCTATTTCCACGTGCTCAATGACCTGGAGCGTATCGGTGACCATGCAGAAAACTTCCATGAAATTGGTCAGGAAATGCTTGAAAAGAAGCTTTCCTTCTCTGCCACGGCGTTGGCGGATATCAAGCAGATGTATTCTGCGGTCATGGATATGATTGGTATTGCAAGGAATGTATTTGATATCGAGGATCCGGAACATCTGCCCACCTTGGCTGCGTTGGAAAACCAGACCGACGAAATGAAGCGTGCGTTTAGTGCCAAGCATTTCTCCCGGCTGTCGGAAGGCAATTGCAGCCTGGAGGTCAGTCCTTACTATATATCTACCATTGCCGGTCTGGAGCGTGTGGCGGACCACCTTGTGAACGTTGGCTACAGTATTTGTAATCCTGTCGGTGATGATAAGGAAAATGAAACATTGAGGAGGAAATAGTCCTATGCGAATTCTTACCGTAGTACAGAATACACAGCCTGACTATGTGGCGTTGGCTATGGTTCTGGTTCTTGTCGTAATCGTTGCTGTGATGACGATTCGAAAGAAAATATCCATGCAAGCTCCCAAAGAGGATGTGGATGTTGAACCGGTTCCGGAAGCGGTTGTGCCCAAAGCTTCTGCACCCGGATCTGCAGGCCAGATAAAACTCCACGGCGTGGACCCCAAAACGGCGGCAATGCTGATGGCAATTGTAGCCAACAAAATGGAAAAACCGCTGAATGAACTGCGTTTTATTTCCATCAAGGAGGTGGAGTAAAATGAAGTACGAATTGAAGCTGAAGGGTCGTACTTACGAGGTGGAGGTTGAGCTTGCCGAGCCTATGACGATGCAGGAATTCCAGGTTTACGCACCGGCTCCGGTTGCTCCCGCCGCGCCTGCTGTTGAGGCAAAACCCTCGGTTGCATCTGCAACGCCTTCTGTTGCGGGTGATGGCGAATGTGTGCCTTCTCCCATGCCCGGTAGTATTCTGAAGGTGCATGTGACAGCCGGCCAGACAATCAAAGAGGGCGATTGCCTGGTTGTTTTGGAGGCTATGAAGATGGAAAATGAAATTACGGCTCCCAAGGGCGGTACTGTGACCCAGG
This sequence comes from Clostridia bacterium, assembly GCA_017547975.1. GTDB lineage: Bacteria > Bacillota > Clostridia > Oscillospirales > QAMX01 > RUG11797. The sequence goes on along the minus strand of JAFYNU010000483.1, from coordinate 2,673 downwards.
TACTGGTGGAAAAGGGCGCTACTGTAGAAACCGGCGCTCCGCTGGTGTTCATTCGCTAAGGAGGAACCATATGGAAATTTTGTATCAAAACTTGTTGGCCTTTGATCGGTATGACCTGATCATGATTGCTATCGGCTGTGTGCTGATCTATTTGGCCATTGCGAAGGAAATGGAGCCTTCTCTGTTGCTCCCGATGGGTTTTGGCACCATTCTGGTCAACATTCCCTTCTCCGATGCCCTTGGGGGCCCCATCCAGGAGCTGTACCATGCAGGTATTGCAAACGAACTGTTCCCCCTGCTGCTGTTTATCGGTATCGGTGCGATGATCGATTTTGGTCCGTTGCTGACCAATCCGAAGCTGATGCTCTTTGGTGCGGCTGCGCAGTTTGGTATTTTCTTTACCTTGTGCATGGCAAGTATGTTCTTCCCCGATTTCCGGGATTTCTTCTCTATTGCGATCATCGGCGCGGCCGATGGACCTACCTCCATCGCCGTTGCCAATAAGCTGGGATCTCAGTACGTAGGTGCTATCACGGTGGCAGCCTATTCCTACATGGCGCTGGTTCCGGTAATTCAACCGCCGGTCATCAAGCTTTTGACTACCAGAAAAGAGCGTAAAATCCGGATGCCTTATGAGCAGAAGGCTGTTTCCAAGAAGACCCGCATTATGTTCCCCATTATCATCACGGTGGTGGCTTCTGCCATCATTCCCCAGGCAACCGCTTTGATTGGTTTCCTGATGTTTGGTAACCTGATCCGGGAGTGCGGTGTGCTGGAAAGCTTGTCCTCCACCGCCCAGAATGTGCTGGCAAACCTGATTACCATTTTCCTGGGTATCTCCGTGGCCTTTAACATGACCGCCGACAAATTCCTGCAGCTGGATACTCTGCTGATCATGGGTCTTGGTCTGATTGCGTTTATCGTGGATACCGCAGGCGGTGTTCTGTTTGCAAAGTTCCTGAATCTGTTCTTGAAGAATAAGGTCAATCCTATGATCGGCGCCGCCGGTATCTCTGCGTTCCCCATGTCCGGCCGTATCGTTCACAGAATGGGGCAGGAAGAAGACCCTCAGAACTTCCTCCTGATGCACTCCATCGGCGTCAACGTTTCCGGCCAGATCGCTTCGGTCATTGCCGGTGGTATCATTTTGAATATTGCTGCCAAATTGATGGGAGGTTAAGTATATGTACGTTCTGACAAGTACTGCGGTGAATATCGATTTCAACCCCATGGCCTTTATAGAAAATCTGAAGTACATGGGCGTGGGTATGCTGGTGATTTTTGTTGTGATCGGCATTATCATCCTGGCAACCAAACTGGTAAATTACCTGTTCTCCGAATAAAAGTAAAAAGCCGCCTGCGGGCGGCTTTTTTGTTATGGTATGGTTAGTCTTCTAAGGTGACGATGCGGGCTTTAATGGACTTGCGGCGTACACCGTCTTCGCAGGGGTGGTAGAAGTCGGAGTAGGCGATCATGGCCCGGTGTTCATCCAGGGGGAGGATGGAGCAATTACAGCAGGAACCCACCCATTGATGGAAATTGGGCCGTGCGGGGGGCTCGTTCATTTCCACACTGCGGTCATTGGGGGTCATGACCTCCACAGGTGCCTCCCAATGGAGCCCTGCGGGGTCTTTTGTAGCCCGGACGTAGATGCCGGGACGTCCGTAAATGGCCAATATGGCGTCTCCTAAGCGGCACATGCCGGGAAGGACACCGATATCGTCGTATCGGGTAGGCTTGGACCAGGTTTTGCCCATATCGGTGGAGCGGGTGATGTAGCTTGGAGCCCACTCCTTGTCCCCCTTGAAAACATCGGTGGTGCGAAGTAACATCACCATGGACCCGTCGGGGGTGAAAACAAAATCCGGCTCAGCGTAGCCGCAGCAGACATAGGCGTTTGCGTATTCCTCCGGGTCGGGGGTATAGGGCACACTCCCCTGCAAATACCAGTTGCGGCCCTCGTCCTCCGAATACAGCACGAAAACGTGGGTGAAGGGGGTAAATGCTCCGCTGGGATGCAATCCGTTCCAGTAGACCGCAGTCCATAGCTTTCCATCGGGTCCCATTTTCAAATTGCCCAGGCATTGGGGCATCAGAGGGATTCCGTGGGTGCCATCGGGGCGGAAACAGATGTGGAGTCCCATGGTATCCCAACCGTGGAGGGTGGCCCATTCCGGTTTGGCTTCGGCTTCACCGGCTTTGATACGGAGCATGGGCCATTGGTTCAGCCGATCAAACAACCCTTCCGGCAGGTCGGCAGTGTGGTAAACGTGGTGTTTTTGCCCGAATACGTCCCAAAAGACGCCCCGGGGTTGGGGCAACACCTTGGGGTCGGTGGAGGGAGCCCACATGTCGTCGCTGGGAATGGTCTGGGTGGCGGTACGCATGGGGGCCTTTATCTGGGTTAGATCCAGCGCCGTTGCGGGACGGGCGGCGGGCACCAGCCGATCGCCGCTGGGAAGCAGAACGCCCCGGACGATCTGATTGGCGCGGGTGAGCGCATTCCAGCTCTCACCCTGGTTTTCGGTTTGAAACCACAGGTCGGCGGTGCCCAATTCCTCCCAAACGTCGTCCCCGTTGTGGAAGCACAGGAGCAGCTTGCCGTCCCTGCCGGCGTGCAATTTGGGGAATTGGAACTGTCCCCAATAGGAGTCTTCGTATCTCGGTCCTAT
>JAFYNU010000482.1 GCA_017547975.1 Clostridia bacterium | reverse complement strand
ATTGCGTTCCGTTTATGTAGTTCATGCCCTCGTTTGCAGTGGGATTCTGATGAATGGCCACGTTGGGAATGATGGCCATGGGGTCTCCCAGGTCGCAAAGAACGCTTTTGGCACCATATTCGGTACGTACCAGGAGACGGCCTGCCACCGAGAGGGGACGATCCAGCCAGGTGGAGGCAATGGAACCGCCGTAGCGTTCGGTGGAAAGGCGCACGTAGCTTCCGGGAAGCTCGGCGTTTTCCTTAACCTTAAAGGTCGGGCTATCCAAGTGGGCGGCGCTCATCATAAAGCCGGTGAATTCGCCTTCGGGAATCCGGAAGGCAATGATGGAAGCGCCGTTGCGGGTAACGTAATAGCCCTTGCCCGGAGTCAGAGTCCAGGCATCGGCTTCCGAAAGGGGAGCAAAGCCAGCCTGGGAGAGCTGACGGGCAACGTAGTCCACCGCATGGAAGGGGGTGGGGGATGCTTCAATCAGGGTGAAAAGCTCTTTGTTGTAGGTGTTCATGGTGAATTTCTCTTTTCTTTTATATTTTCAGAGGATGATGATATCGGGGGTGTGGCCCACGTGGGGCAGGAATTTTTCCAGAATGTCGGTGGTTTTCACCTTCATGTAGCCGGTGGTGGTGGAATCGGTACATGCGTAATCCTCCAGGGAAAGAACGTCCCGGTCGATGACGGTGCGAATGCGGCAGGCGGGATCGAGGAGAAGGCCAAAGATCGTGGCGGCCCCAACCTTGCATCCCAAAAGCTCCAGCAGTTTTTCCGGGGTTGCGAAGGATACCCGGGAAACCCCAAGCGTGTGGCTGAAATCCTTGGTGCGGAAGGGTTTGTTTCCGGGGGTTACCAACAGATAAAACTGTGTTTCCTGCCGATTTGCCAGAAACAGCGTCTTCACCGTCTCCACGTGAAGGGCTTCGTCAATGGCAATGCAATCCTCCATGGTAATGGCTTCTTCGCAATCCACCCGCTGGTAGGGAATGGCAAGCTCTGACAGGGTGGCATATACCTTTTCTTGGAGCTCAGTACGGAAGGTGGCGGGGGGCGTGGTATAGATTTCGCTGACAGCAATCATGGAATGGGTCTCCTATGGTTTCAGGATGAGGATATAGTCACAGTTGCGACCGGCGGGCCGTTGGGGGAAGGCGATGCGGAGCGATTGGGGAACCGGCATGGCATCCGAATAGGTGCCGGTTTTGGGGTCAAATAGGACCATGGTATTGGGCTTGAAGGGAATGGCGGCGGCGTTCAATATGATGGGGTACCCGGTGGGAATCGAAAGCAGGGCTTCGTCCCCCTTCACCATGGCGGCCACGTAATTGGCGTCGTGGGTATTTTCTTCTACAACATCGTAAACCGGAGTGTAATCGTGGGGCATGTGGGATTCCACAAAGTCACGGTAGATGGCGATCTGCAGGGCGCCGGGACGATGGAGGGCGGTCTTCCAGTTGTTGGGGAAGTAGGCGTTGACTTCCTCATCCCGACGCATACACCATACACCATGATGGCCGTAGGTGTTGCCGCAGGCACCGCCCAAAAGGTTACGGTAGGCGGCAACACGCACGTTGTAATCATCGTAGTATCCGTTTGCGGTTTGGAAATTGATGGGGTGATCCTCGTAGCAGGGTTCCCCGTCCATCACCGGCTTGACGGGTTCTCTGGCATAATCGGAGGCCATCATATCAAAACACCAGGGGGAGGGATAACCATGTCCCGATTGCATCATATTGAAATCCAACCAGGGATAGTCGTGGACAAATTGGGAGGAGGAATGGGCACCGCAGGGGTGGAAGGTGATCAGCTTATCGCCGCTCTTGCTTGCGCGAATCCCGCGGCCCATGCCGTCAATGACACCAAAGTGCTTCTCCTCGGTCAAAACCCGGTCGCCGCCCAAAACCCAGATGATATTGGTGTGGTGTGCATAACGGTCTCCAAGCCACCTGGCATAGGTGTAGGCATTTTCGGGGGTGAAAATTTCCGGCCCTTCGCCCCAAATACGGTTGTATTTGTCCCCCCAGGTGGGAAGAAGCCCCACGTAAAGGCCAAGCTCTTCGGCCCTGGAAAGGATGAATTCCACGTGGTCAAAATAGCTGTATTCCCCAGCAAGGTCGGGCAGGAGGGGATCGTACTCACCTGTATCATTTTGTAACAGGGGACACCGGCCGTAGGCGTTTGGGGTGCGGAGTCCGTCAAGTTCAGCCAGGATCACCGCCTGAATCATATTGTAGCCCTGGGATTTTCGGGTGGTGAGATAGTGTTCTGCTTCCTCACGGTTGAGCCGGTGGAACAGCTCCCAGGCGGTATCGCCAATGAGGTAGAAGGGGGCGCCGTCCTGGGTTATAAGCTGACGGCGATTGGCCGCAACGCAAAGCTTTTTCATAAAGACACCTCATTTTCTTTTTTTATCATTGTAACACAAAGCGATTGAGAGCGCAAGGAAAATCCCCTCTTTCATGGAAAAGAGGGGATGATTTTTCTTTATGATTCCTGCCAACCCTTGGTTACGCAAACCCAGGAGGAAAAGCCGGAATAGCGCTCCAGTTCCGGGATGGTCAATTCGATGGCGCTGTTGCTGCTACCGCAAGCGGGAAACACTGTTTCAAACCGCTTCAGAGATTCGTCCAGGTAAACCGTGACGCCCGGATTGAT
>JAFYNU010000481.1 GCA_017547975.1 Clostridia bacterium | reverse complement strand
TGGTATTCCACCAGGGCTACCTCGCCCAGGTAGCCGGCCCCTTCGTCCATGGCAACCAGGGCTTCCAGCATTTCACGGCCCTCGTTGGCGATGACCTCCACAACCTTTCCCTTTTCAAAGCGGAAACCGAAATTTTCGATGCTTTTGCCCCCCAAAACCAGGGGTTTTGCGGCGTAGACCACCCCATCGGTGCCGTATTTTTCGGGGGCGGTACAGATTTCCTCGGTGGGAATGTTGGCCTGGAAGGGAATCTTGGGAGCCCAACCGCTCATGCCGAATTTGGAATAGGGAGTCAGGGTGACCGTCAGGTCGGTGCCGTTGCCGGCGGTGTAGCGGAGCTTCCGGAATCGGTAGGAGTCGATTTTCAGACCCCGCTCGTTGTTCTTTTTGCTCTTTTCCTCCCAGGTTGCCACCACGTCGTTGGTTTCGCCGATGTAGCAGATCTTCAAAAGAAGCTTCCAGAGCTCCTCCAGGGCATCCTCCTTAGACAGGTCCGGGAGGATGAATTCCGCCCAGGCCTGGGTGGGAATCATGGCAATGAGCCATTGGCAGTGCTTTTCCCGGCTGGCCTTGCGCATGATATTACGCACCGCATCGGTGTGGGCAAAGATGGCGTTGGCCTGGGATTCCGGCACGTCGGCCATCAGCTTGGGGTTGACCCCCTCCAACCGGACGTAGCAGGCCCCCTGGTCCAGATACTTTTGATTTTGCAGTTCTTCCCAGTCCTCCACCCTTCTGACGTCGGCATCGGGGCGGTATCTGGCGGCGATTTTCATATTGGGCTCGTCCAGGTAATGCACGATTACGTTGGATGCCCCAAGCTTGTAACATTCCTCCGCAAAGATGGGGGTAAAATCTGCCCCTTCGATGGCGGCCTCCACCAAAACCGGCTGGCCGGGCTGTATGTTCAGCCCCACCCGTGCCAGGGTGTAGGCATATTTCCGTTTCATGGCATCAAGATTCATGGCGATTCCTCTCTATCCTTGGATTCCCTTTATCATACCACGAATTCTGTCGAGCCGCAAGGGCTCAAAAAGAAAAAGATGCCGCCATTGAGGCAGCATCTTATCTTTTTTCAGGATTTTTTCCAGGCGGAGGGAGCAAACAGGGCCAGAACCGGGAAAATTTCCAGACGGCCCACCAGCATGTCGAAGATCAGAACCAGCTTGGAAAAGGGCGAGAAGCCGGCAAAGCTTCCCATGGGGCCAATCTCCTCCAGACCGGGTCCCACGTTGTTGATACAGGTGACCACTGCGGTGAAATTCACCACCAGGCTGGTATCATCGAAGCACAAAAGCAGGTTGGACACCGCAAAAATGGCAAAAAAGGCAAACATATAGGCGGTGATACCGCTGCGGGTAGCAGGGTTGAGAATGGCCCCTTCCACCTTGATGGGGTTGATGAGCCGGGGGTCGATCTGCCGTCGAATCTGGGCAACAGCGGTTTTGCAAACCACCATAATCCGGTAGATCTTCATGCCGCCGCCGGTGGAACCGGCACAGGCTCCGAAGAACATCAGAAGAACCAGGAGTGTCCGGGACAGGTTGGGCCACAGGTTGAAATCAGCAGTGGCAAATCCGGCGGTGGACATGATGGATACCACCTGGAAGGCCGCCTTCCTGATCGCCTCCCCTATCGAGTCGTAAAGGGGCAGGATATTGAGCGTGATAATGGCAGTAGCACCCAAAACGATACAAAGGAAGCAACGAAGTTCCTCATTTTTGAAAAGGGATGCAAAATTGCCAATGAGCACCAGGTAGAACAGGTTGAAGTTGATGCTGAAAAGCAGCATGAAAGCTGTGATAACCCATTCGATATAGGGGCTTTCATAGGCACCCACGCTGAGAGCTTTGTTGGAGAAACCGCCGGTACCGGCTGTGGCAAAAGAATGCGTCAGGGCATCATAAACCGGCATATCCCCAAAGAGCAGGAGAACAAACTCAATCAAGGTCAGAACGATGTAGATCACATAAAGCAATCGGGCGGTCAGCCGGATTTTGGAAACCAGCTTGCTGACCTCCGGCCCCGCCATTTCGGCCCGCATCAGATGCATAGATTTGGTATCGGTGGCAGGCAGAATGGCCAGAGCAAACACCAAAACCCCCATGCCCCCGATCCAATGGGTCAAAGACCGCCAGAACAGAGCCGATTGACTCAACGCTTCCACGTCCGCCAGGATGGTCGCCCCGGTGGTGGTGAAGCCCGAAACCACTTCAAACACCGCATCAAGATAAACCGGAATGTCCCCGGTCATCCACAGGGGCAGAGCCCCGAACAAACTGAAAACAATCCAGGCAAGTCCTGCGGTGGCCAGTCCCTCCCTGGGGCGGATGATCCCGTTTTTCCCCTTTAAGAGGAAGGTGGCACCCCCCACCAGAAGCAGCAAGCCCATTGTGAGAGCATAGGCAAAAACAGTTTCTTCCCCGTAGTAAACGGCCACCGCAAAGGGGGCCAACAGGAGAAGTGCTTCCACAAGAAGCAGTTTCCCCAAAATGGATACAATGTAGCGTGTATTCATGGTTAATTCAAAATATCATCCAGGTCGGAAAGCTTTTCCTGGGTGGTGGTGACGATGACGTTATCTCCAGGCAGGATCATATCGTTGCCGCCGGGAAAGATAATGCTGTTATTTCGGATGATGGTGCAGATCAAAACGTCCTTTTTCAAACGCAGATCCTTCAAGGGGATGCCGGTGACGTCGCTCTTTTTGGAAACGTAAAATTCCACCGCCTCCACCCGGTCTCCCACCAGCTTGTAAAGGGTCTGCACGTTGCTTTCCTCGTTACTCTGCATAGCCCTGACATAGCTGAGAATCAGGTTTGCGGTAACCGTCTTAGGTGCCACGATGCTGGAAAGACCCACACTCTGGAGCATATCGGTGAGGGAGGTTTTGCTGACCTTGGTAATGATCTTCGGGGTCTTTTGCTGTCTGGCATAGAGGGAGAGGATGATATTTTCCTCGTCAATA
>JAFYNU010000480.1 GCA_017547975.1 Clostridia bacterium | reverse complement strand
CCTGCTGCTCAACAGTGAAGGCAAGAAGATGGGCAAGACGCAGAAAGGCGCCGTGTGGCTCGACGCGAACAAGACCACGCCGTTCGAGTTCTACCAGTACTGGCGCAACGTCGACGACGCCGACGTCATCAAGTGCCTGAAGATGCTGACCTTCCTGCCCCTTGATCAGATTGAAGAAATGAAGAGCTGGGAAGGCACCGGCCGTATCAACGAGGCCAAGGAAATTCTGGCATTTGAGCTTACCCAGATGGTTCATGGTGACGAAGAAGCCACCAAGGCTCAGAACGCCGCCCGCGCTCTCTTTGGCGGTAAGGGTGACGATGAAAACATGCCCATTACCACCATCTCCGCCGAAGAACTTGGCGAAGAAGGCATTTCTGTCCTGGATCTGGTTGTCAAATGCGGCTTTGCTTCCTCCAAGAGCGAAGCCCGCCGCCTGGTATCCCAGGGGGGCATTGAGATTGCCAAGGAAAAGGTAAGTGATGTATACAAGCGTTATACCGCCGATGCCTTTGACAATGGCCTGATCCTGAAAAAGGGGAAGAAGGGCTACAATAAGGTCGTTATCGGCTAAAAGAATCATACCCTCCCTGGCTTTGTTGGGGAGGGTATTTTGATTATGCAAGGAGGATCATTATGAAATCAGCGAAAATGAGATGGCTGAATGCTCTTGGAGAGCCTTCTGATCCCATCCCGGAAGGGCGAATGACCCTGGTTTCCCGTTTTTTCCATCCGGAATTTGATGGTGAACTCTATTACCAGGTAAACGGTCCCGCAACCGCCCAGCGGGTCATGATGGTATTTCCCAAAGAAATTCATTCTCCCTGTCCTGCGGTGGTAGTTCCCTTTTACTTTCCAGAAGCCATGCTTGGTATCAACCCATACCGCAAGGATGATCTTTCACGATACGTTGACGTGGATATGATGTATCACCTGGTAAAACGAGGCTATATCACCATCAGCGCCGATGCCTTTCATTTGACCTACTACAAAAGCGATCGCAACCGGGGTGACTTCACCCGCTGGCAGGAGGCTGCGGAGCATCTGCTTGCAGACCATCCAAATTGGACCGGAATGGGGAAATTGGTTTCGGATACAAAGCTCCTGATTGATGCATTGGAGGCCGACGAGCGGGTTGATGCTTCCCGTATTGGAATCGCAGGCCACTCCCTGGGCGGTAAAATGGCCATGTATACCGGCTGCCTGGACGACCGGGTCAAAGCCATCCTTTCCAGTGATCCCGGTATTCTTTGGGATCGTACCAATTGGCGGGATATTTGGTACTGGGGAGACAAGGTGGATTCGCTGATTACCCAGGGTATGGATCACGCAGATCTGTTGGGAGCCGGCCAGACTCCTTTCTGTCTGTTAGCCGGAGATTTTGACAATGAAGAAAGTGGGCAAATGATGTTGCGAGCCCCTGGCTTCTTACTGGAGGATGCGCGTCTGAAAATCATCAACCACGCCACCGGTCACCGACCGCCGCCAGCGGTATTGCAGGAAGGCTACGACTTTCTGGACACCTACCTGAAATAACACGAACCCCACGAAAGAATCCTTTCGTGGGGTTTTCGCTACCTTTTGTAGTATGGTGACGCAACAAGCGACATTCCGCATCTTCTCTGGTCTTCCGCCGGATATGCCGACGCATACAGATCATCCGCCAGGGCTTCCTTTTCAAACAACTCAATGGCGGCAGGGGGTAGGGTGCTGTAATGCGCTCCCTTGGTCAATATGGGCCTGCCATCGCTTTTTTTATGCTGGGCAAGGATCTTCCTTCCGGTATCGTTAATGCCAGTACACGAATATAGGGGGGCAACAAACAGTTTTCCGCCAGCTTGCTCGTTATATCCAGATATGCGGAAAGCAAAAGGCGGCGGATCCTGGCGGCGGGATACCGTTTGGTAGTGATTCGCTCTATTACGCCGGCCAGAGACGTTTCGGTTCGTAATACCTCATAAACCCGATTTTCCAGCCCCTCGCCACATCCGGCAATTCCGGCAATCTCTCCGGGAGTCAAGCGTCGAAGATAGGACAACATAGCAACTTCGGGAGCACCTCGTATAATTCTTCCCGCTTCCGATTCCCGTTTCAAAATCATGGCACTTTCCCCCGGCAGATAGTCATCCACCTGACAAACCGGCAAAGAACGAATCAAGGAGGCGGAAGCAAAGCTTCCGTCGATTTGCTCCGAATTGTGCTCCGCACCCCTTCTGGTCACCGGTATCAAAGGTATGGATAATCCCAGATTCCGAATGGCTTTTATGTATTCGCAAGCCAGGATATTGTTGGGTCTTCGAATCTGCTCCGCATAACTTTTATGATAATCGCCCAAGACCCGTTCGATAGCCACTGCATAGGCTTCACCAGCCTTGACTCGGTCAAATATTTTCTCCTTAACCGTATGATCGCACAGCAGTTCTGCAACTTCTTCCAGGAGGCTTATGTCTTCGCTTTCACATCCGCAGGAAATCGCCTGGCAAAACTCTCCCAAAAGCGAAATGCTCCCTGTGGCAAACCGTT
>JAFYNU010000037.1 GCA_017547975.1 Clostridia bacterium | reverse complement strand
ATCTCCCAGCAGGTATATTTATCATAAACAGGAAGCCCGTCCATCTCGATGACCAATTTTTCCGTTTCTCCGCCCCCCCGAGCAGGATGCAAGGAGGGACGCGGTCATAAGTAAGACAAGAAACAGAGCAGTGATGCGATTGGCAAAGTATTTCATGGTAGGTTCCTCCTTGTAGTTTATCTTGACCATGACGCATATTGGTCACTTGGTCAATTCTTGGTTTTCTTCTTGTTTTTATATTAACCCACTTCGTCCGATTTGTCAATTCCTAATTTTGATTACATTGGTACTTATTAACACATTGCAGAATTGTACGACTTCTTCCAACCGTAATTACCATATTTATTACTTCGTATCGTTCCCCAACCTCCTTTTGGCTTCGCAAATAAGAAACACCATGCGCATCCGGCAGGATACGCATGGTGTCGTCGTTTTCCCAGTATTCACTTTATCGTTATTTATTTGCGAAGGCCCGCATAGGCCGCATCCCGGATTTCGGTATGGTGCCAGGGAGCACCGAAATCGTGCTGGGCGTAGAAAATGGAAACTTCATTTTCCGGGTCAATCACCAGGTATGCACCGGCGGCGCCATCCCAGCCAAATTCGCCAAAGGCAGAGGGGGATTTTGTTGTATCCACCAGGGTACGCACCCCAAGGGCGTAGCTATACCCCGGGCGGTTGATCTTGGTATCAAAATCATACCGGCAGGTGGGCGACAGCTGGTCTTGACGCATCAAGTCCACCGTTTCGGGCTTCAAAATCCGTTCTCCGTTCCGGGTAAGCCCCCGGTGAGTCAGGGTATCTACAAAAAGAGAATAATCATTCACCGAAGAAACCAATCCGGCCCCGCCGCTTTCATAGAGCGGCCCAAAGACGAAGGGGTTTTCCTTGTGCTTGCGTTCCCAGGAACCATCCAGGTGATTGTAATTGGTGTACTGATATGCCAACCGCTCCACAACGGCATCGGTGCGGGCGAAACCGGTCTCGGTCATGCCGATGGGGTCAAACAGGGCCTCCTGCATGTAGGTACCGAAGGTTTTTCCCGACCACACCTCCACCAATGCTCCCAGTACGTCGTGGCACAGGCTGTAGTTATAATGGGTTCCCGGCTCGAAAATCAAGGGATTCTTGGCAATGGCACCCACATAGTCCCGGGTGGTGGCCCTCTCCCCTTTTTCTTCACGGACAGCACGGATATAAGGAGTATCCAGGTCGTAGGTCAGCCCGGCGGTCATGGTGAAGAGCTGGCGGATGGTGATGGGGTTTTTGGCAATCACCGGTTCGTCACTTCCTTCCGCCTTTACCCACATTTCCCGAAATTCGGGCAGGTACTCACTCACCGGGTCATCCAGATTGTAGCACCCCTTGTCCAAAAGGGTCAGGGCGGTGGCACAGGTCGCCACCTTGGATGCGGAATAGAGGTTATAAAGATGCTTTTCGGTAAGCTTCTCCCCTGCTTCGATATCGGCGTAGCCGGTCACGTGGCGAAACACCGTCTGCCCCTTGTGAATCACAATGCAATCGGCGGCAGGGATGTTATAGGATGGCATGCGATCGATCAATGCTTTCAGTTCGGCAAAATCCATGGTCTTCCTCCGTACACGTTATTCGTAAAGTACTCCGTCGAACACAAACTCGGCGCCGCCCTTCATGGTGAGGGAACCGTCGGATGCATACTTGACTGAAATATCGCCGCCCCGCAGGTGGACCAGCACAAACTCGTCCTTTTTTACGTAACCCGCTTCAGCCGCCGCCGCAACCGATGCACAGGTGCCGGTACCGCAGGCCAGGGTTTCACCGCTCCCCCGTTCCCAAACCCGCATTTCCAACTCGGTATCCGAAATGACCCGAACGAATTCGGTGTTGATGCGTTCCGGGAAGAAGGGCGCATGTTCGTGACAGGGGCCGATGGCTTCCAAATCCAGGGAAGCCACCTCGTCGGCAAAGATAACACAATGGGGATTTCCCACCGAAAGGCAGGTGCAGATTTCTTCCTTGCCATCAAACACCAGAGGGGATTTGATGATGGTTTCCCGGTCGGTGATTACCGGGACGTTTGCGGCGGTGAAGTCGGCCTTTCCCATATCTACCGTGACCGACTTGGTTGTGCCGTCCTCCACTTCCAGGTGGAGGATTTTTATACCGCCCAGGGTTTCCAGGGTGAAGTCGGTTTTGTCGGTCAGGCCCTTATCGTGGACGTATTTGCCCACGCAACGGGTACCGTTGCCGCACATTTTGGCTTCGCTGCCGTCGGCATTGAAGATGCGCATACGGAAATCCGCCACCTTGGAGGGTAATATCATAACAATACCGTCACTGCCAATGCCAAAGTGGCGTTCCGACAGGTGGATGGAAAGGGCTTCGGGATCAGAAATCTGAAAGTCACCGGTACAATCAAAATAGATGTAGTCGTTACCGGCGCCGTGCATTTTGGTAAACTTCATGGGATTCTCCTTGGTCATTATTGGATTGCATTATTATACCATGATGCGATTCTATTTTCAAGTTGCAGCCGACTTTTCTTTTCTTGGCAGAATGGGACTCCAATCCACCAGGATGATATCATCCCCAATACGTGTGATGGCTTCCCAGGGAATAATAATATCCTCCCGCCGCCCAACAAAACCCATCAGGCGGGCGGTTCCGGGAATCACAATGGATCGGATACGACCGGTTGCATAGTCCACCACCGCATCGCACACAAAACCATAGCGGGTTCCATCCTGCACGTTAATCACTTCCCGACACCGCAAATCCATCAATCTTGCGCCGGCTTCATTCATAGAGCATTCCTCCCTGGTTGATTTGTTACACTATATGTAGCTTCCTTTCCGATTATCCCAATTGGAGAAAGCGACATATACTGTCAGTGAGCGTTTTCGAAAGACGCTCGATCAATCAAAGGAGGATACTACTTATTTTGAAACGTATTTTTTCATTATTGCTGGTTTTTCTCTTCCTGTTTACCCTGGGGGCTTGCAAGCCAAACGACACCGAAACGCTTCGGGAGGTGCGGGTCAACGAGGTAACCCATTCGGTTTTCTACGCCCCCTTCTATGCCGCCATGGAATTGGGCTATTTCGAAGAAGAGGGCCTTTCCATTACCTTAACCAACGGTGGCGGGTCGGATAAATCCATGACCGCTCTTCTGACCGGGGATGCTGACGTGGGTTTGATGGGGCCCGAAACCGCCGTCTACGTGGCAAACGAAGGGCGGGAGGATTATGCCGTCATCTTTGCGCAACTGACCCAGCGGGACGGCTCCTTCCTGCTTGGCAAGACCCCTGATGATGCTTTTACCTGGGATAAACTGGAAGGCACCAGTGTCATTGGCGGCAGAAGCGGCGGTATGCCCCAGATGACTCTGGATTACGTTCTGCGGCAGAAGGGCTTGATTCCCGGGGAAAACATCACGGTTCGTACCGACGTGCAGTTTGACCTGATGGGCGGAGCTTTTATTGCCGGCGAAGACGATTACGTTACCATGTTTGAACCCAGCGCTTCTGCCATGGAGCTTGCAGGAGAGGGGTATATCGTAGCCGCCATTGGTGACGAGGGCGGCGAGGTTCCTTATACCTGCTTTATGACCGCCAAGAGCGTACTGGAAACCGATCCCGATTTTGTGGAAGCCTTTACCCGGGCGGTTTATCGCGGACAAAAGTGGATTGAACAAACGTCTGCCGATGAAATTGCCAAGGTAATTGCCCCGCAATTCCCAGACAGCGATGAAGCCCTTCTTGCCACGGTTGTGGAACGTTATCGGGATATCGACGCCTGGAAAACCGAACCTACCATGACCGAAGAAGCTTATGAAAATCTTTTGACGATTATTCGGGCAGCCGGTGTGATCGATTCTGCTCCGGCTTACACAGAAATCGTAGATAACAGCTTTGCCCAGGCGGTAAAGTAACGGGAAAGGAAGGAACCCTACATGGCAGCTCCTGTTGTTTCCTTCGACAAGGTATATTTGCGTTACCATTCGGCTGCCGAAGAAACCCTTGCTCTGGAGAATTTGAGTTTTCGGGTGAATCCCGGCGAATTTTTGGTAATCCTGGGGCCTTCCGGATGCGGGAAATCCACCATTTTGTCGTTGATTGCCGGATTGATTTCTACATCAGAGGGAATCATTCGCATCAATGGAACCGAGCAAGCGGGCACGGTGAGACCGGAAATCGGCTATATGTTTCAACACGATCACCTTTTCCCCTGGGCATCCCTTCGGGAAAACCTACTTCTGGGTCTAAAGGTTCGCGGAGATTTATCGCCGCATAAGCAATCCCGGGTGAATGATATGCTCAGTCAATACGGATTACTGGAGTTTGCCGATCGAAGCCCACGGGCACTTTCCGGCGGTATGCGACAGAGAGCAGCATTGATCCGGACCCTTGCAACCGAACCGGACATTCTGCTTTTGGATGAACCTTTTTCCGCCCTGGATTACCAAACGCGAATTCTGGTATCGGAGGATATCGCATCCATCATCAAACAAGAGGGAAAAACCGCCATCATGGTCACCCATGATATTTCGGAGGCGCTTTCGCTTGCGGATCGCATTCTGGTACTGTCTCCCCGTCCCGCACGTGTCAGCCTGGAGCTTCCTGTCGATATTCCGGGGAAGGGAGTCATTCTGCGGCGGGCATCCCCGAAATTCTCGGAATATTTTAACCTCATATGGAAGGAGTTGGATTCCGGTGAACATTGAACCCTCGGCCGAACATCTTGCATTCGTACAAGGACTCAAATCGAGAAAAAGGATGGTGAGTCTTCTTCGGGGTTCGATTCTTATTGGATTCTTCCTTTTGTGGGAAGCCGCCGCCAGGTTTGGGTGGATTGACGCATTTATCTTTTCTTCCCCCTCCCGGGCAGTTTCCTCCCTGTGGAGAATGATTTTGGAAGGTTCACTTTGGAATCATCTGGGAACCACCCTGCTTGAAACCTTGATTGGCTTTATCCTGGGTACACTGATTGGTCTTGTGGCGGCAATTCTCCTTTGGTTCTTTCCAACCGCAGAAAGGGTATTGGATCCCTACCTGGTTATATTGAACAGCCTCCCCAAAATCGCCCTGGGCCCGGTTATCATCGTATGGGTCGGTTCGGGAATGTCATCTATCATCACGGTAACCCTGCTGATTTCGGTTGTTTCCACCACCATGGGAATGTTAACCGGGTTTCGGGAGGTGGATGGTGAAAAGCTGACCTTGATGCAAAGTCTTGGTGCCAGCCGTCTCCAAACCTTGACCATGTGCGTCTTCCCTGCCAGTACCCTATCGTTGATTTCCGTTTTGAAAATCAACGTGGGTATGGTGTGGGTCGGTGTTATCGTGGGGGAATTCCTGGTATCCCGGGCTGGCCTTGGCTATCTGATCGTTTACGGCGGCCAGGTATTCCGAATGGATCTTGTGATGGGCAGCGTTTTGATCCTATGCCTTCTGGCGGCTTTGATGTACTATATGGTGGCTGGTTTGGAATCCCTATTGAAAAGACGGCTTGCCGAATAAAAAACACCCCGGCTCACGTAAGAGTCGGGGTGTTCTGTATGTTTATTTTAGGTGGACCTTGATGCCGTCTTCGGCATATTCCACTGCATCCAGGTCGCAAACGTTGGCGTCCACAGCGGCGAAGTATTCTTTCTTGCTCTTATAACGCAGGTCGGTGGTTTCAATAACTTCCTTAGCCTTTGCGGCATCGTTTTCCAGGAGCTTGGCAAGCAGGATGAGCTGGAACCGCATGGAGTCCATCAGGGCCCATTCCCGGTT
>JAFYNU010000479.1 GCA_017547975.1 Clostridia bacterium | reverse complement strand
GGGTTTTTTGGCCGCCGGCTTGTTTTTGACAGGACGGGCCAGCAGCTGCGCGCCGTTGACGATAGCGGCGATGCACAGAATCCACATCAGTCCCTTGGTGATGCGGTGATCGATAAAGACCATGGCGCTGTTGACGCGGTCAATGGCGAGCAGAACAATCAGCATACCGGAGAGGATGATGGAAAGATGAGGAAGCACGTCCTTCAGGAGAACGCGTTTGAATTTCTGCAGGTTCATTGTGCCGCCTCCCCGATATAGATGATGTCGCTGACCTTGCGGCCGCCGTCATAGGGACTGTTGACGATTTTGTCCATGAATACCATGGAGGCCGTTGCGCCGCCGTCCAGATTATAGGCGGCTTTGCAGCCCAGATCCTCGAAGATCTGAGCCAGCTCGTGCATCTCAAGACCCTCGGAGTAATCGAAATCACGTCCGTCGGCGACGACGAAGCAGTAGTGTCCGGGCTCAAAATAGCCGATGGCGCAGCGGGGATTGGGATCGTTGATCTCGGTATCGTAGGACGATTTGACCTTTCCGTCCGCATCCAGCAGCGCGGGACCGAAGGAGAAGGCCTGATATGCGCCGCGTTCGATGGCGGCGTCCGAGTCGAATTCGCCGGCGGTCATGGTCTCCATCACGCCGTTGTAGTAGATGATGCATACATCCTTGAACGTATCGGTGCGGTAGACGCTGCCGTTGCGGATGACGACGCCCTTTTCGCGCGCGCCGTAATAATCGCCGCTGACGGCCAGAATCGCGCCCTGTTCATTGGCCATGAAGAGAGGCCATTCCTTATATCCTTTGCCGCAGCTACCCGATCCAATGATCTTGAAATCGTCCGAAATCATGCTGATGGACTTGAGAAGGTCGGGGACGTAACCGCTCATCACCACCGGGGATACGTAGTTGTCGGTGAGCTTACCGTCCACGATCTCAATACCGTACTGGGCGACACACTGAATGGCCCAGTTCTTGGGGTCTTCCATGCCGTTGTTGGTTTCGAAGAGCATGTAACCGTGTTCGATGGAGGCAATCATGTCTTCCAGCTTATCCTTGCCCGGCTCGAAGAAGGTATTGGTCATGCGGCTGTAGGCCTTGCGGCGGGAGGATTCCCGGCGGCCGTTGCCGGTGGGAGCAGTGCCCAATTGGGCGGCGGAAGCCAGGTCAGAAAGACCGGCCACCAGAATGCCGTCCTTGATGATCTGGGTGTCTCCGGCTAAAACGCCGTCATCGTCGAAGAAGAAGCTGGCGGCGGACAGGGTGGAAGCGGCACCGTCCCGCATGTTGCAAATGGGGGATGCCACGTACTTGCCAACGTACTCCTTGGCCAATGCACGGTCCTTGACAAACTGATCCATTTCCACCCCGTGACCGAAGGCTTCGTGGGCGATCAATCCGGTGATGGAGGGGTCGGTGATTACGTCATAAACCCCGGGGGTAACGGGCTTGGCTTTGGTCAGAAGGTCGGCTTTTTTGAGGAGGCGATCCACCTTGCCGGGCACGGCGGCCAGCACGTCGCCGATGCGGTTACCGTAGGAAGGCTCGTAGGCCTGGACGACCTTGTCGTTATCCCGGTAAACCAGGAACATATTGCCGTTGACCCAGGTATAGTTCTGGTCCAGCTCCCGGTTTTCCGAAACAAAGAGCTTGGAAACCTCCAGAAGGCCCATCATCACCACGGCGTTGAGAATGTGCTCGCTCTTGGAAAGCAGGGCGGCGCACTGGTTTTTGCAGAAATCCAACAGAGTGGCATCGGTGTATTCAGCAAAATCGTGGGGACGGGCAAAGGACTGCACAAGGGGTTCGTCCTTTACTTCCACCGGGGGAATGGTATCGGCGGAGGAACCGAAAACCCCATCGGCAATGGTTTTTGCCAGGGCAGTCATGTCCCCCGAAATGTCGTCCAGGGAATATTCGTAGAAGACGCTGCCGTTATACATCTTCACCACAAAGCCGCATTCGGTGTCGCGGCCCGGGTTGATGCCGGAGGTGTTGCGGTCGGCACGGATGGCACTGGAGCGAATGTCCACACCAAGAACGCTTGCGTAGGAAAAGCTTTTGCGAAGCTCCTTCACCAGCGCCTTCATGTCGGCACGCTTGGAATCTAAATAAGGGGAAAAAGCCAAAGGGAATCCCTTCCTTTCTGATCGATTCCTGGGGAATCGTTGGTTTTACCTGTTAAAAATGAAAAAATCGATTGGTCGCGCTACAAATGATATTATAATACAACCGGCGTAAAAAGTCAATTTCACGAAAGGAGAATCTGTTTCACGGGGAGGGGGTGCGGCATACAATAAAAGCAGGAGGTGGTTGGCGCGTGGAAGTGTGCGTGGCAATCTTTGCGGCGGTGGGGGTTGTTTCGGTGGTGTACTGCTTTTTCGGAGCCGTATTTTTGAAGAGTGCGGCGGGACGCATCGTGACCCTGGTGGAAACGTCGGGAGATCGGGATATGGGGGTGCTTTGCGTGATGTGGGTCTCCTCCTTTCTGGCGGGAGGGGAGGTGATCCATCTGCCGGAGGAGGAAGAGAAGCTTGACGTCTATCTTCGAAGTATCGGCAAGCTGGAATAAGGGGAGGCAAAGCAAAAACGACCCGATTTTTATTCGGGTCGTTTTTGTAAAGCGTTTCGCGGCTAT
>JAFYNU010000478.1 GCA_017547975.1 Clostridia bacterium | reverse complement strand
TATAGCATAAAGCCGATTCGTTTTCAATCACTTTTTGTCGCATTTCGCGTTTTTCTTACACTTCGTGATGTTCGTAAAGTTCGGCTTTGGCAAGCATCTGAGGAAGCGTATCGTTTTGGATGGCTTCTCTGATATCCACCATCATTTTGTTGTAGAAATGGAGGTTGTGGATTACGCAAAGACGGAGCGCCAATACCTCCCCTGCTTTCATCAGGTGGCGAATGTATGCCCGGGAGAATCGCCGGCAGGTAGGACAATCACAATTGGGATCAATGGGATTCATATCGGTTTCAAACCGCTTGTTTTTCAGGTTGATACGTCCCTCGCTGGTGTAAAGATGACCATGACGGGCATTACGGGCAGGAAGGACACAGTCAAACATGTCGATACCCCGCATGACCCCGTTGACGATATTGGTGGGTGTACCCACCCCCATCAGGTAACGGGGCTTATCCTTGGGCATCACGTCCGCCAGGGCGTCCAGCACCTCGTACATAACCTCCGCCGGTTCACCAACCGCAAGGCCGCCCACCGAATAGCCCGGCAGATCCAGCTCGGCAATCCGCTTCATGTGCTCCACCCGAAGGTCGGTATAGGTTCCACCCTGGTCGATACCGAAAAGCATCTGCCCGGGGTTAGGTGCAGTTTCATCCCGCATGAGTCTTTCATGTTCCGCCTTGCAGCGCAGAAGCCAATCGGTGGTACGCTTCAGGGATTTGATCACGTATTCCCTTGGGGCGGGGTTTCCCACGCACTCATCAAATGCCATGGCAATGTCGCTTCCCAGGTTGGCCTGGATCCGCATGCTGTCTTCGGGGCGCATGAAGATTTTCCGGCCATCCACATGGGAATGGAAATGTACACCGTCATCATTGATTTGTTTAGGGGACGCCAGGGAAAACACCTGGAATCCGCCGCTGTCGGTGAGGATAGGCCGCTTCCAGTCCATAAACTTGTGGAGGCCGCCGCAGGCTTTTACCACCTCATCCCCCGGTCGCACGTGAAGGTGGTAAGTATTGGAAAGCTCCACCTGACAACCGATCTCCTCCAGGTCTTCGGCCGAAAGTCCGCCCTTGATGGCCGCCTGGGTTCCCACGTTCATAAAAAGCGGGGTCATAGCAGTACCATGAGGGGTAGTCAGCTTACCAAGTCTGGCATAGCCTTTGGTCTCATATACTTCAAGCATTGTCGTTTTCTCCTTTTTCGCTTAGAATCAGCATGGCATCCCCGAAGGAAAAGAAACGATATCTCTCCTCCACAGCCGTATGGTAGGCATGCATGACGTTTTCCTTCCCTGCCAGAGCGGACACCAGCATAATGAGTGTGCTTTCCGGCAGGTGGAAGTTTGTGATCAAGCCGTCCAGCAGCTTGAATTGATAACCGGGGTAAATAAAAATATTGGTCCATCCGGAGCTGGCTTCCAGGCTACCGTCTTCTCCCGCCGCCGACTCCAAAGTCCGGCAGGAGGTTGTACCAACCGCTATCACCCGGCCACCGTTTGCCTTTGCCTTCCTGATCTTTTCTGCCGACTCTTCCGGCATCATGTAAAACTCGGAATGCATCACGTGTTCATCAATATTTTCCACCGTCACGGGACGGAAGGTGCCAAGTCCCACGTGAAGGGTGACGTAGGCAATCATAACCCCCTTCTCTTCCAGGGCTTTCAGAATTTCCGGGGTAAAGTGCAGACCGGCCGTAGGAGCCGCCGCCGAGCCGGGATTTTTGGAATATACCGTCTGGTACCGTTCCCCATCTCCGGTGTATTCGGTAATATAGGGGGGCAGAGGCATACGCCCAAGCTTTTCCAAAATCTCCATAAATATGCCGTTGTATGTGAAATGTATAAACTTATTTCCCTCTTCGGTGCCGCCTACCACTTCGGCTTCCAATAGGCCGTCACCAAAGATAAGCTTCACGCCCTTCTTGAGCTTGCGGCCCGGCTTTGCCAGGGTTTCCCACACGTCCTCCCCCTTGTCCCGCAAAAGCAGGAGTTCACAGGGATACTTTCCCCCATCGGAAGAGATACGTTCCCCGATCAGACGGGCAGGAATTACCCGGGAGTCGTTGAGCACCAGGCAATCCCCGGCACGGAGATATTCCACCATGTCATAGAAATGGCGATGGGTAATCTCCCCTGTATATTTATCCAACACCATCAGCCGAGAGTGGTCCCTCTTCTCCTCCGGATGTTGTGCAATCAGTTCTTTGGGCAAATCGTAGTAAAAATCGCTGGTTTTCATCGTATGATTCCTCTATTTCTTCCCTCTCATTCGGCATAAGAGCAATTGACATCATTTCCATTTGCTGATATAATATTACCATGTCGAAGATTACACCTATATCATATCCCAAGGAAATACAGCCTTTTATATTATATATGATACGACGTAATTTTTCAACCTTTTTACAAAAATACAATTGCCCTCGCAATCGAAAGGAGCTCCCCCTATGAAAAAGTATCAAGTTGCCGTGATCGGTGCCACCGGTATGGTGGGACAGAGATTTATGCTTCTTCTGGCAAATCACCCCTGGTTTGAACTGAAGATTCTTGCCGCCAGCGCTTCCTCCGCCGGTAAGACCTACGAAGAAGCCTGCGGTTCCCGCTGGGCCATGACCGAACCCATGCCCGAAAAGATCAAGAACATGAAGGTTTACGATGCCGAAGCCGACATGAAGTTCATCGCAAGCGAAGTGGATTTTGCTTTCTGCGCCGTCAATATGAAGAAGGACGAAATCCGTGCTTTGGAAGAAGCCTACGCCAAGCTGGAATGCCCCATCATGTCCAACAACTCCGCTCACCGCATGACCCCCGACGTTCCCATGATCATCCCCGAAATCAACCCCGATCACACCAAGATCGTGGAATTCCAGCGCAAGCGTCTTGGCACCCGCAAGGGCTTTATTTCCGCCAAGTCCAACTGCTCCATCCAGAGCTACGTTCCCGCCCTGCAGCCCCTGCGCCCCTACGGCATTCAGAACGTCTGCGTTTGCACCTACCAGGCCATTTCCGGCGCCGGCAAGACCTTTGACCGTATGCCCGAAATTCTGGATAACATCATCCCCTACATCGGCGGCGAAGAAGAAAAGAGCGAAAAGGAACCCCTGAAGGTTTGGGGTACCATGGAAAACGGCATCATCGTGCCCGCCACCTCCCCCAACATCACCGCTCAGTGCCTGCGCGTCCCGGTTTCCGACGGTCACATGGCCGCCGTATTCGCTTCCTTCGAAAACTGCCCGAATGAAGAAGAAATCAAGGCTCTGTGGAAGGAATTCAAGGCTCTGCCCCAGGAACTGGAACTACCCAGCGCTCCCAAGCAGTTCATCCACTACTTCGAAGAAGAAAACCGTCCCCAGTCCAAGCTGGATCGCAACCTGGAAGGCGGCATGGCTGTTTCGGTTGGCAGACTTCGCAAGGACAATCAGTTTGATATCAAATTCGTTTCCCTGTCCCACAACACCCTGCGGGGTGCCGCCGGCGGCAACGTGCTGATGGCCGAACTTTTCACCAAGCTCGGTTACATGGACTAATCGGCCCCCGACTCACCTTTACAAGGAGGAATAGGTTATGAAGACTCCCGTATTCCGCGGTGCCAACGTGGCACTTGTCACCCCCTTCACCTGGGACAACAAGGTCAACTTTGACGTTCTTGGTCAGCTGATCGAGTTCCAGATCGCCAACGGTACCGCCGCGATTACCATTTGCGGCACCACCGGCGAAAAGTCTACC
>JAFYNU010000477.1 GCA_017547975.1 Clostridia bacterium | reverse complement strand
GCTCTTATCTCTTAACTCATGGCCTTTGCAGGTTCCATTTCCCCGTGCCGCAGGTGCGGCGGACAGTCGAGGGCTGGCCGTTTGTCCCCTTCGGGGACGACCCCGTCGTTGCTACGCAACGCCACCCCTACGAAAAACCATCGATGATTTGTGCGAGGACGGGTCCGCCGCACCTGGGGTGTGGTGGCGGGCCGGGAGACCCGGCCCCTACGAAGGGTCGTCGAGGGCAGCCTTCATCTATGCCACGCCATGGTACCGATACGCAACAAAAAAACCGCCCGGGAGGGCGGTTTGGATGGGGCGGGGGTTATCTTTCCGGCGTACCGGATTGGGAAATTACATTTCCAGCATGTAGGACATGATCTTGTCGTCCGATTCCGGCAGGCCTTCGTGGCCGAAGTCGGGGTAGATGACGTAGTCCTTTTCGCTGGGGATGTTATTGAAGGCGGCAAACTGGGTGGAGGGGGGGCAGATGTTATCCATCAGGCCGGTGAACATGCGAACCTTGCAACGAATCCGGTGGGCCATGTTGTGGTTATCGATGTAGCCCAGCTTGGTGAAGGTTTCGGTTTCGCGGGCGTGGGTGGGGTCGGTGTGGCGGAAATATTCCACCAGCTCGGCGTAGGCCGCCTTGGCAAGGTCCATTTCCCAAACTCTGCGGTAGTCGGTGAGGAAGGGGAACACCGGGGCCGCACGGTTGAGGTTGGGGGTCAGGGCCGCACAGGCCAGGGTCAGACCGCCGCCCTGGCTGCCGCCGGTGGCACCCACACGGGTTTCGTCCACGTAGGGGAGAGCCATGACGATGCGGGCCAGCTGGGCGCAATCGAGATAAACCGCCCGGTAGTAAAGCTTTTCGGGATCGTCTTCCAGACCCCGGATGATGTGGCCGTGGAGGGTGTTGCCCTTGACGGGGATGGAATCCTCCGAAAGACCGCCCTGGCCCCGGCAATCGAGAGCGGCAATGACGAAGCCGGCTCCGGCGTAGCCCAGCTTGGAGGAGAAGGAGCCGCAGTCCCCGGAGTAACCGTGGAACTGCACCACGGCGGGGAGCTTGCCGGTGGGATTTTCGGGCTGAACCAGCTTGGCGTGCACTCTGGCGCCGCCGACGCCGGTGAACCACAGGTGGTAGCATTCAAAGCCGGGGGCCTGGAATTCGGCCTTTTCCAGGGTGTAGTCGGTGCCCAGGGCTTCCATTTCGGCAATGGCCTTGTCCCAGTAGGCGTCGATATCGGCGGGGCATTCGTTGATGCCGGTGTAGGTTTGCAGTTTGGAAAGAGGGTAATCCAGAATAGGCATGGTGAGTTCTCCTTTATATATAGGATGTGTTGGATTGATTGTAGCACATGGGGACGGCGTTGTCAATTGGGCAACGGTCAAAAACCTTCCTTTCAGAAGAGCGGAGGATGAGGCGGCTCCTTCGTGTATTCTTGTACCGTCCCCATGCCCCCCTCGGTGAGGGGGGACAGAAATGCGGCGAAGTCGCATTTCAGGGGGGGGAGTTTCCGTGCAGAAAGCCACCCGAACTCCCCCAGTCTCGCTTCGCGAGCCAGCCCCCTCAACGAGGGGGCCTCCGGACGGCACAAAAAAGCCGCCCCGGTGGGGGCGGCCTGGATTCGGTTGCTTAGAGGTTTTCGAAGTAGTAGGGCTTGCCGGTCTTGCTCAATTCTACAATACGTATAAAAACACGCTCCTTTGTTTTTTCTTGCCATTAACATACCACAAAATCGGCTTAATTACAAGAAACCAACCACTCAAAAGCCTTCCTTCAATGCCTGCGGATACCGTTCGCGGATCCGTAACATGGATAGTGCCAGCTCTTCCGGTGTGCTTCCGTCATATTGTGTGAAATCACGGTATCGGGATATGGAATATGCCCGACCATCTGTTACGCGAAAAATCGCATGGGTTCGTGTGGAATAAGAATCAAAATGCTTTCCTTCGTGCTCGACGGCATAGTCTTCTCCGTCATACCCGAGAAAGAACATCCACTCTTCTCCTTTTTCCAATTCGGCCCGAAGTTCCTTCGATAGCGAGCGGGGGACAAAAGCAAACCGGTCACCTTTTTCAAAACCACCCCAGAAGCATTCGCTGATTTCCAACATATAGTAAGGTTGTACGATTTCGAGAGCTCCGCCGGCCTCCAACTCTTTTTCCAATGCTTCCGGAGAAAGCCCCGCCGACAGGTCAATCGTACACTCCCCCTGTTCCACGATTCGTCCGGTTACGGCGCAGGGAACCAGGGAATACCAGATCATCCCCTGGGGCCAATTGCTCAATACATAGTTTTCCATCGGATCGGGAAAGAAGTCGGTCTTTTCTTCGTCGATTCCTTCCCGATAGGGACTCTCCTCTCCGTTATAATAGGCATATACGCCGTAATTTCCCACAGCGGCATGGAGTTTTTCATCGTAGAGGAAAATTTCCCCCTTCGGGTCCAGATCATTCACTTGTTTCTGTATTTCTTGGATTTCCTTCTGTAATTTTTTATTCCGGTCAGCATCTTCTCCCATTTGGCTCATCAGGGTTTCCATTTCATCCATCATATTCCGATAGGCTTCGTACTGCTCCAGGGGAGGGGTATTTTCATCCTGAAATAGCGGATCATTTGCCATTTCATATAATAGATCCTGATACAGGCTTTCTTTTTCGCTATCTATGATTTGCGCCAGTTTTTCTTCCATAGACTGGTTTGAAAAAGAAGCTTCAGAGTTTGAGATGGATTCTCCGTGAAGAGCGGGATCCTCGGTTGGGAACTCTTCAGTTTGCACATGACATCCGGAAAGAAATACCGGAAGCAATAGGAATAGTACCGTAACGATACGATATACCATATGATGATTCATATAAGAAAACCTCCTCAGGGATTCGGATAAAAACCTTCCAAAACCGAAATATCAAGTTCGTCCTCTGCTAATTTCAGTCGGCATTTCGTGACATCACCATTGGCATTCACATAAGTCCATGTCCATCTAACTCGTTCGAAAGTTCCCGCAAACGCCCCCATTTCTTCGGCTGTTGCAGGAATACTTGTGAAGAAAAGGAAAACGAATGCGGTTGCAAAAATTCGTAGAAATTTCTTCATATATAGCCGCCTTTGGAGAAGAAATAGAAAACCATGTCCCCTGCCGCAAGGCAGGGGGCATGGTTTGGGCTTACAGATTTTCGAAGTAGTAGGGCTTGCCGGTCTTGGCGGAGGTGTAGATGCCTTCCAGGATGCAGGAAACGATGTAGGCCTGTTCGGGCAGGACGCAGGGATCGGTGTCGTTGAGGATGGCGCGGATCCACTGCTTGGCTTCGATGACCTGGGGTTCTTCGTTGCCTTCGCCGTCGTAGAAGGCGGCACCGCCGGCGTTCAGGTTGGGTTTGTAATCAAACTGGCGGTTGTGGGTGATGCCATTGATGCGCAGGCCGTCTCTCATATCAGCGCCCAGCTTGGTGCCGCAGAGGGAGACCGAGGCTTCGATGACATCCAGGGTGTTCAGGGCCCAGGAAGCTTCCAGGTTGATGGTGGCGCCGTTTTCCATGACGATGAAACCGAAGGCGCTATCTTCCACGGTGAACTTTTCGGGATCCCAGTTGCCCCAGGCGTTGCCCTGGTTGGTGTCGTTGTTGAGGGCGTGGTAGGTGGTACCGACGCAGTACTTGGGCTTGTAGTTGTTGGTGAGCCACAGGGTCAGGTCCAGGGCGTGGGTGCCGATGTCGATCAGCGGGCCGCCACCCTGTTCGTATTCGTTGAGGAACACGCCCCAGGTGGGAACGGCGCGGCGGCGAACGGCGTGGGCCTTGGCGTAGTAAACGTCGCCCAGTTCGCCATCGTTGGTCATGAGCTTCAGGTGCTGAGAGTCAGCACGGTAACGGCTCTGGTAACCGATGGTCAGCTTCTTGCCGGTCTTCTTGGCGCATTCCAGCATCTTCTTGGCTTCGGCGGCGGTGTAAGCCATGGGCTTTTCGCACATGACGTGGCAGCCGGCTTCCATGGCGGCGATGGAGATTTCGGAGTGGCTGCGGTTGGGGGTGCAGACGTGGACAACGTCCAGGGTTTCCTTTTCCAGGAGTTCCTTGTAGCACTTGTAGACTCTGGCACCTTCTACACCGTATTCGGCGGCGGCCTTTTCGGCGCGTTCGACGATGATGTCGCAGAAGGCAACGATTTCGACTTCGGGGACCTGCTTCAGGCTGGGCAGGTGCTTGCCGTTGGCAATGCCGCCGCAACCGATGACGGCGAGTTTCAGCTTGCTCATAGTTGGGGGTTCCTTTCATTGTTAAAATTTGATGCCTATATTATACCCTGCTTTTGGATAGATTGCAACAGAAAAATTGATTTTGCGTGCAATTGATTGCGTAGGCAGGGGAGGCGGGTGGTGACAATCCCTCCGTCATTTGCTTCGCAAATGCCACCTCCCGTGATCGATTCCCTTCGGGAAGCGATCCATACACGAAGGGAGGCTTTGGCGGGTGCGGACGGCGGGCCGGGAGACCCGGCCCCTACGGTGCGAATCCGGAAGAATCGCACAAGCTTGACAGGCCCCCTCTGAGAG
>JAFYNU010000476.1 GCA_017547975.1 Clostridia bacterium | reverse complement strand
TACAAAGGACAACCCCGCCGTTGCGACAGAACGCCACTCCCCCAGAGAGAGCCAGGAGGAAGATGCAGGACCATTGCGGCAAAGAATTCCCATTTTCGCTTGAAAAAGAATCGTGGATGTGATATACTTTCTGGGAATGGGGGAGTGGGCGAATCCTGCCCGGTCCCCGCCTGAAGAAGAGAACCACAACCAAGGAGACAACATGGAAAACTTTCGCAAAACGGTTGCTCAAAATTTGATCACCCTTCGCACCGCTAAGGGCTGGACCCAGGCACAGCTTGGGGAACTGATCAATTATTCGGATAAATCGGTTTCCAAGTGGGAACGGGGGGACGGCCTGCCGGATGCTTTTGTGCTGAAACAGCTTTCAGAGCTCTTCGGTGTCACGGTGGATTACCTGCTCACCTACCACGAGGAAGGGGAAATCCACAGCGACACCATCCGGGAAAATGCCGCCTACAGCCACCGGGTCATCACCTGCATTGCCCTTTTGGGTGTTTTGGGTGTGGCTCTTTTGGCCTTCATTATCCTTTGGCTAATGGGGGACATTGTGTGGCAGACCTTCATTTATGCGGTTCCGGCCGCCATGGTGGTCTGGCTGGTGCTCAATAGCATTTGGGGAAAGCCCATGGTGAACCTTTACATCATTTCGGTTCTTGGGTGGAGCATTTTGCTTTGTGTCTACCTTTCCTTCTTTGACCTGAACTGGTGGCAGCTCTTTTTGGTGGGGATTCCCATGGAAATCATCATCATTCTCTGCTTCAACATCAAAAAACGCCGTGCCTGATGGCATTCTACCATCGGTAGAGTCCAAATTCCCAACGAGTAGAGTCGGTTCCGCCGATTTTACTCGTTTTTTCTTTTTAGTAGAGAGGGGAGGTGCAAAAGAGTAGGTTGCATTCTACGCCCTTTCCACATACAATAGGGGGGTCAACATACGTGAAGGAGACTTGTTATGCAGGATTATATCGTTAGCTGTTGTTCCACCGTGGACCTGACCCAGGAGAAGGTAGACGAGCTGGGTCTGCCCATTTTGAATTATATCTACACCATGGACGGCAAGCCCATGAAGGACGATTTCGGCCAGACCCTTTCCATGAAGGATTTTTACCAGGCCATGCGGGATGGGGCGGATACCGCCACCTCCGCAAACTCGGTTGGTGCCTACGAGGAGTTTTTCCGGGCTCAGCTGGCAGGGGGGAAGGACCTTCTGCACGTGGCCATGTCCTCCGGTATTTCGGGTTCTTATCAGGCGGCCTGCATCGCCGCCGACACCGTCCGGGAGGAATATCCCGAACAGAAGCTTCTGGTTGCCGACTCCCTGGCCGTCGCCTCGGGCTACGGTCTTTTCATGGAGGAGATTGCGGACAAGAAGAAGGAAGGGCTTTCAATTGATGAGCTGTTCGCCTGGATCGAAAGCATCAAAAAGAACGTCCAGCATCTCTTCTTCTCCACCGACCTGACCTTCTACGTGAAGGGTGGACGTGTTTCCAAGGTCAGCGGCGTGATCGGCGGTATTTTTGAAATTTGCCCCCTTCTGCACGTGGACGGGGAGGGCAAGCTTGTGGCATTGGAACGGGTGCGCACCAAGCGCAAGGTTCGGGAGCGCATCGTTACCCGCATGGGTGAATTGGCCAGGGACCGCCGCGACTACACCGGCCGCGTCCTGATTAGTCACTCCGATTGCATCGAGGACGCCGAAGTAGTTCGGGATCTGATCTTTGCCCAGTTCCCCGGGGTCAAGAAGATCGATATTTACGACATTGGTACCACCATCGGCTGTCACACCGGTCCGGGTACGGTTGCCCTCTTCTTCATGGGCGACGAAAGATAAGGTAATTTCATGCTCCATACCCCTCTTGCAAAACGTAAACTCCCCGATTACACCCGGGGGGAAGAAATATTCAATATGGTTACCCACATTGTGGGGGGCGGCCTTTCGGTAATCGCCATGGCTCTCGCCGTTATCTGGAGTGCCCTCTATCACGATGCCTGGGCGGTGGTGACCATGGTAATCTATGGGCTTGGCCTACTTATGGTCTATTCGGTTTCGGGGGTCTACCACGGTCTCAAAAGCGAAAAGGCCAAAAAGGTCATGCAGGTGATCGACCATTGCGATATCTATTTTCTCATTGCCGCCACCTATACCCCGCTTTTACTGGTGGCCATGCGCCCGGTATATCCGGTTTTGGCATGGACCCTCTTTGGCCTGGAATGGGGTCTTGGCATTTTGGCGGCCACCTTCAACGCCATTGATCTCAAAAAGTTTTCGATCTTTTCCATGGTTTGCTACATTCTCATGGGGTGGGGGATCATCTTCTTTCCCCAGGCGGCTCTGGGGGCCTTCGGCCTTGCCCGGTGCGGCTGGCTGTTTGCCGGGGGTGTTGCCTACACGGTGGGTGCCGTTTTGTACGGCATTGGCGTGAAGGTACGCTATATGCATTCGGTGTTCCACATTTTCGTGGTGCTTGGCAGTGTGCTCCAATTTGTGGCGGTATTTTCCCTGGTGGTGTAACGTTTCAAAATCCAGCGGCTCCCTTTTGCGGGAGTCGTTTTCATATGGAATGATGTGGGTGCATAAGGATAAATAAGCAATTTTTCGGAAATGGTTGAAAAATTCTTCCGAATATGATATGATATAAGGTATAGCGGTGGGCTATTCCCAAACACACCGCATCCTTACAATTCAGGAGGCTTGTATGAGCTATTTATATGCCATTCTCAGGGGTGTGATCCAGGGCTTGACCGAGTTTTTGCCGGTTTCCAGCTCGGGCCATCTGGTGATTTTCCGTATGCTCTTTGGGGAAGGGGAGAGTACCAATCTCTTCTTTGAAATTCTGTTGCATCTGGGCACCCTGATTGCGGTATTCGTTGCCTTCTGGCCGGATATCTGGGCCCTGATCAAGGCCTTCTTTGGCCTTTTCCCGCCCCTGTTCCGCCGGGAAAAGCTGGAAATGACCCCCGACCGCAACATGATCCGGCTGGTGATCCTGTCCCTGCTGCCTCTTCTGATTGTGCTTCCCATCGAAGGCATGGTGGAGGATCTCTTTTCCACCCCGATCGTGGTGGGGATTGCCCTTCTGATTACGGCGACCCTTCTGTATATTGCCGATCGGTTGCCCCGTGGGAAAAAGGACCCCGCCAATGGGGCCACCTGGAAGGATGCCCTCTTTGTTGGCTTTATGCAGCTGATCGCCATTACCCCGGGCCTTTCCCGCTCCGGGACCACCATTACCTCCGGTCTGTTCCGGGGGTACACCCGTGAATTTGC
>JAFYNU010000475.1 GCA_017547975.1 Clostridia bacterium | reverse complement strand
GGGATAAATTGCGAGAAGCTCGTCGACCTGCTTCCCCAGGGGGTCAGCATCATTTCCGAGCTTCGGGCGGTACGTGCCATGTCGGACGGACGGATCCTTGTGGTGGCGGATGGCGGATTGATCGAACTGACCGAAGCGGCAGTAGCCAGAAAGTTGGGACTTGATGCCGACGTTGCCCGGAAACCGGTCCTCACCATCGGGGTTGTGAATGATTATGGCGCTATCTACGATATTTCCCTGGCTGCCGCCAAATATCAATCGAAGGAAGTAACCCTGGCAGTGAAGAAATACAGGGATAAAACCAACCTGAACCTGGTGATTCTTTCGGGGGAGGTGGATATTGTGGCAACTTACGATATGTTCCTTCTTCGAAACTACGCCAAACAGGAGGTTCTGGCACCATTGGATGAAGTGACGCCAGAACTGTTTGAGGAGGGGGTCCTGATCGAAAATATCGTGGATGCCACCCGGATTGATGGAATTTGCTACTATCTGCCCCGGAATTTTAACGTCTATGGACAGATTTCCGAAGTTCGGTATATGGAAGACGGACAGACCTTCGAAACAAGAAAGGAATACTTGGACTTCCTTACCAAGGAGGAACTGGGATTCCTGAAGCCTACCTTGAAACAGGATGCTCTCATGGAATTTACCCAGGATCTGGATGAATGGATCGATTGGGAAACCAACACCGCGCATTTTGATGGGGATGAATTTAAGGCAGTGTTGGAATTTTGCAACAAAGCCGCCACCCAGGAAGAACAGGATGCCTATTGCATGACTCCCTTTGAAATGTATGCAACGAGCATATACCTGCAGAATACCCTCCCGTCCAACCATTTTGATAACGTGGAGGATGCCAGGGAATATCTGGCAGGATTCCCGGAAGAACAGCGGGAATCGAAAGAAGCCTGGGTGTATTATCCGCTTCCTTCGGCGGTTTACGATGGGTATGCCATCGGCGGTTTACCCTTCTATGCAATTGTGAACAAAGAAGAGAAGCTGGAAGCCGCCGCAGACTTCATTCGGTGGCATTTTATAGAGGACGTGGAGGAGTTTACCGAAGAGACCTGGCGGACCCAGATCCCCATCAATCGGGATGAGGCGGACCGTTATCTCAAGCAAAATGTGGATGGGGTGGAGCATTTGGAAATCGATCCCTCCATGTCGGCAAATCTGCAAAACAAGATTGAAGAACTCAACGAAACCATGGATTTGCTGGGTGGGGTGGAACAGTATTACCGTACCTGGGCAATGATTCGCCAGGCGGATCACTTCCGCTATTTCCGAAACGTGGTTTATGACGTGATGCACGAGGAGGCGAGCCGCTATTTTGCCGGGGATATTACCCTGGACCAGGCCGCCGACTACATCCAAAACCGTGTGTCCCTCTATCTTTCGGAGCAAAGTTGATAGTTTCGGCAGGGGGCGGACGGCCGAAAACCTACCCTATACGTTGCAGGGGACGGCATTATCGGTCCGGCCGCAGTAGGTCACCGGGATGCACACTTTCCGTTTGAGGCAGGGGAATGGTGGCACGAGAGGGACCCCATACAAGATTCCCCCCAGGCGGAATGCAAAAAAACATCCCGTCTGCTTACCACGTAAGCTTGGGATGAAAAAATAAAGGAGGAACTCGCTATGAAAACAATTGTCAAACGTATCACCGCTTTGATTCTCGTCTTACTCATGACCGCATCCCTCCTTGCATCCTGTAATGGCGGCGGGGAGGAGGAAACCGTCACCGAAGTGGATGGAATCCCCGTGTTTGAACATTACAAGAGCAGTAAGGTCGATCTGGGTCTCTCGGAAAACGAAGTGATTTACGACATTATCGAGATCGACGGTATGCTCCGTGCCACCGTGGGGGTGCTGGATCCGAATTGGGATCCTCTTTTCCCGGATGAATATGTTGGCCGACCTTATCCCACCGAGCACCGCTGGTATAGTCTCGATTACGTGGAGGATACCGCAAAGCGAGAGAAAACAACGGCGTATCACGAAATCACCTTTGTTTCCGAGCCGTCGGTGGATTTTGTATTCGGGGCAGAACCTTTTGAGGATGAACGGGGAAAAGGAGTTTGGTATGACTGTTATCAAGATGGTGAACCTCGAGGAACCATTCTGGAACATCCGGAACTGTTGGAAGAGCTTGGCGGTAAGTGGTCGCAGTCCTACAGTATAATGGCACATGTTATGATGGTTGATGGGATCCCCTATGTTTCACTTCATCATGGCGCTACAGATCGAGCAACCGGTATTACGTCCAGAGAGAATTCCTCATATACAGAATATCTTTTTGTCAATGATGAATTTGTAAATACCACAAACTGGCAAATTGACTTTCCGGAATATGCCTACCGCGGGCTGATTGGTATCAAGGGCGTTCCCTACGCTCTGTTGGAAATTGACGAAAAAGGATGTCTGGTACCCCTGACAGCCGAAACCACCGAGATCATCCCCGAAGGAACCGAAATTGACGGCTGTCCCACCGGGGGAGCTTTCACTGACGGGCGCTTTGGCTATTTCATGAGCGGCACAGAGCTTTGGTGCACCGATGGTGAGGAAAGCAAGTGCCTCATTGACCTGGTTCCCCACGGATGTAGCCTGACTTCTATGGTGCGGTCGGTACGTGCCCTTTCGGATGGTCGGTTGCTGGTATCCATGGATGGCAAACTGATCGAGCTTTCGGAATCGGACGGCAGTGACACCACAACCATTTGTGATATTGGAGTGATCGAATATTTTGCAGGTATCGGAGAGATCGGCGATCTGAGCCTTCTGATTTCAAAATATAATGACCAGGCAGAGCAGGTATTTTTCCGGGTAAAGGAATATGATGACGTTGGGAATCTGAATCTGGCGGTGCTTTCGGGGGGCGTGGATCTGTTGATTACCCCGAACAAGTTTATTTTGAATAACTACGTGAAACAAAATCTGCTGGCTCCCCTGGAAGAAGTTGCACCCGCTCTTTTTGAAAAGGACGTGCTGATCGAAAGCGTGGTGGACGCTACAAAGATG
>JAFYNU010000474.1 GCA_017547975.1 Clostridia bacterium | reverse complement strand
TGTTCCCCTCCACCACCGTGTGGAGGCAGTTTTCCAGGATGATCGAGTAGTCGGGGGTCAGGACCCCGGTGCCCCCGTCGTCCATGCCGATGCGCATGGAGTTGCCGGTGAGGGTAACACCCTGCACGTTTTTCAGGAGCACGTGGCAGGAGTGGTCGGGATTTTCATGGCTCTCCCCGGGGCGCAATGCACCGCTCCGTCGGAAAATGTTGCCGGTGACGGTGGCGGTCATGACCTTGCCCTTGTCGCCCCCCAGCTCCAGGGCGGGGCCGAAGGACCGGTCAAAGAAATTGCCGGTGATATTGTAGCTATCCCCGTTTGGCAGGACGAACCCGCCCCGGCGGTTCCATTCCACCCGGTTGCCAGTGCAGGTGATGGAAGCCACCACCGGTCCCCCAAGGATGCCGCCCATACGGTTGGCGGTGAACCAGTTGTCGATGATAAAGGCGTCCCAGCCGTCAATATAAAGGCCCGCACCGCCACAGCGGTGGAGCATGGAGTGACGTACCGAGAAACACCACACGTGCTCAAAATGCAGGGCATCCCCGGAAAAACAACCGATGCGGCAGTCGTCGATGGTAGGAGTATCCTCCTCGGCACCACCGTTGTATTCGGGCCACCAAAGCTTGACCCCGTGGATATTTTCTCCAAGTCCCTTTCCGTTCAGGCACATACCTGCAATGGTTCCCCCAAAGGCGCCGCTGATGTCGATCATACAGTCGGCGGCAGGGTCGTTGAGTTCAAAAATGCTGGCCCCGTCACTGCGGAAGCTCCAGGCGGAGCGTCCCACCAGGGACACCCCCTGGCCGCGCATGTGAAGCTTGCCCACCGCATAGCGTCCCGGGGGAACCAGCACGGTGCCATAGCAATCGGCAGCCGCATCCAGGGCGGCCTGCACTGCGGCAGTGGAATCGGTGATACCATCCCCGATGGCACCAAACTCCAGAATATCAAATTGATTCTTCATACGTTCCTTCTCCCAATCTATTTTGAATTATCACGTGTCCGATGGTACCATAGTTTCCTCTGTGCTCACCCCGTTCAGCCTTGCTTTCCTGTCCCGCAGATACCAAGGCAGGTAGGCCACCCCATAAAGGGTGGTAATCACCGCCGCCATGATCAGGGTACGGAGCCAGAACACCGGTGGCAAAATATCCAGTACCGAAGGGGCCGCCTCCGGCCGGGCCAGGAAGAGATAGTTGGCCCCGGGGCCGATCATTCGGTTGGTAAAATAGGCCACCGCCGCCAGAATTACCAGGCCGACATAGCTTTTTACTGCCGAACGAATGGTGGGCCGCATTTTGTGGATAAAAATCATGTAAAAAATGGCCACATACCCCAAAATGTGTTCCGTCCAGAACTGATAATAGCGAAAACGGGTGAAGCCGGTGTAGGTCAGGGGA
This sequence comes from Clostridia bacterium, assembly GCA_017547975.1. Lineage (GTDB taxonomy): Bacteria > Bacillota > Clostridia > Oscillospirales > QAMX01 > RUG11797. The sequence goes on along the minus strand of JAFYNU010000474.1, from coordinate 495 downwards.
GTGGGGGTCAAAACAGCAAAAATCGACCCGGCAAGCAGCCAAAAATAACAAATCTCAAAAAGTGATTTGGACTTACCCACCAACATGTAACTGCAAAAAATGGCCGCCCAGCCGCACACCGTCAGAGGCAGACTGTCCTGCAAACTGCCCGACAATCCCGGGTAGCAGGTCAAGCGCCAATAGTAGGACATATCCGACAGAATCAGGATAAAGGCCAATCCATAACGAACGTATCGTTCTCCCCTCCAACCTGCAATCTTCTCCCGGAACTGCCATACCAGAAAAATCAAGCCGATTCCCACCAGAATGGGGGCAACGTGTGAAAGGGTAAACAGAGCAAATTCTTGTTCCTGTCCCTGTCCGAAAAAGTAGTGCAAAAACTCCTTCATAGGGGTCTCCCTCCTGCTTTTTTCTTCTCGTCTAATCATATCACACACGCCCATGGACTTGCAATCATTTTTCGCTCTTCTCTTCCCTTTTTCCCCAAAATATGGT
>JAFYNU010000473.1 GCA_017547975.1 Clostridia bacterium | reverse complement strand
CGGGTACAACCCGAAAGGTAGATCATCAGCCCGGAAAGCGCCAGGGCTTCCATCAGGCTTTGGGCATAGCACCGGTCGGCGGTCTGCCCCAGGCCGGATTTGGCCAGGGCTACCGCCTGGTTCACCGCTTCCCGCATTTTTTCGGCAATGGCTTCGCAGTAATATTCACCGGTGGTCAGGGTGGCCACCTTCCAGTCGGCCAGGGCGGTATATTTGCCAATCAGGTCGCCAAGACCCGCCGCCTTCAGTTCGGTGGGGCTTTCAGCCAGGATATCCACGTCGGCAAGCAGAAGCTCCGGTGCCTTGGCGTCGTAGGTGATTTTGAAGCCGTTGGTCATGATGGGAGCTTGCTGGGAAAGGAAACCGTCCATGGAGGGGGCAGTTGCGAAAATGGCAAAGGGCTGGCCGGTCTTGTAGCAGGCGTAACGGCAAATGTCGTTGAGGGAACCGGTACCGATGGAAAGAATCACGTCGGCCCCCTTCCCCTCTTCCATCACCTGCTCCACCTCGTCCATGGTGGCTTTTTTCAGGTTTTCATATCGGGTTTCGCTGACTTCGTAGCCGGCTTCCTTCAAAACATCCAGAATGCCCGCCGAAGCGGCCAGGGTGTTTTCATCAAACACCGCATGGAGCTTCTTACCGCCCAGGGTCTCCCGGATGATCTTGCCGGTCTCGGGCAGCAGCCCCTCCCGGATTTCCACCCGGGAGATATTGATCTCATGTTTACGCCCACAGGGACAGTCCTTCAGGCTTTCCACCAGGGCAGGAATATTCAGTGCCATGGGAATTTCCTCCGTATCCGAAACTTTCTTACGGGTTCAAACGGTTGGGTCCGCGGAAGATGAACATGGAGTCCTTGATACCCAGACCGCAAAGCAGCATGGTAATGCGGTCCACACCCAGACCGAAACCGCCGTGGGGCGGGCAGCCGTAACGGAAGAAGTCGAGGTAGAACTTGACGTCTTCGTCCAGTCCCTTTTCCGCCGCCTGAGCCTTGAGCACATCGTAGCGGTGTTCACGCTGGGCACCGGTGGTAATTTCCACGCCGCGCCAGATCAGGTCGTAGCCCTGGGGCACACCGTTTTCGTCCCGCATGTGGTAGAAGGCGCGCTTTTCGGCATCGAAATCAGTAACAAACAGGAATTCGTGACCATAGGTCTCCATGACCCAGCGATAGGAAAGCTGTTCGGCTTCGGTGGTCAGGTCACCCTTTTCGCTTTCGGGCAGGGTGTAACCGTACTTGGCTTCCAGTTCTTCATAAAGCTTTTTCAAAGTAATGACAGGGAACGGCAGGGTGGGAACAATGACTTCCTTGCCGAAGGCTTCCTTGATTTCGTCGCCATAAGCTTCCTTGACGGCCTTCAGTGCATGGGTCAGAAGCTCTTCTTCCATCTTCATAACATCCCGGAAGGAATCGATGTAGGAGAATTCCAGGTCGAAACCGGTAAATTCGGTGGTATGACGGCTGGTGTAGCTCTTTTCGGCACGGAAAACCGGGCCGCATTCGAAAATGCGTTCAAAGCCGGAAGCCATGGCCATCTGCTTGTAGAACTGCGGGCTCTGGGCCAGGTAGGCATTGCGGTCAAAATACTTTACTTCAAACACGTCGGAACCCGACTCGCTGGCGGTACCGATGAGCTTGGGGGAATGGATTTCCAGGAAGTTGCGTTCCAGAAGGAATTCGCGCAGGGCGGCCACCAGCTTGGTCTGGGCCTTGAACATGAGCTGGTTTTCGTCGGTACGCAGGTCGATCCAGCGATAGTCGATGCGCTGGTCCACACCGGAGCGTTCCACGCCGGGGCGCTTCTTGGTGGCAGGGATCTCCTTGCGTACGATGGGCAGGGCATCCGCCAAAGATTCGATCTTCAGGGATTCTCCTTCGGAGGGAAGCATTTCGAAGCCGTTAAGCTTGACGTAGTCGTTGGCAATCAGGGTGCCGGTAACCGCAATCACCGAGTCGGCGGTAATCTGGTCCAGAAGGGGGCACAGCTCGGGGTGCTTTTCCTTTTCCACGGTGATCTGCAGGCGTCCGGTAATGTCCTTCAGTACGATGAAGGCCATGGCCTTGCTGTTACGGATGCTGTCCACAAAGCCCCGTACCTGGATCTCCTTCCCTTCACATTTCAATGCGTCTGCAATGTAGGTTCTTTCCATGACAATTCCTCTTCCTATTCTTTTTTTCGCCCGGAAAATGCAAAAATGGCTCCGCCCCTGCCTTGGGGCGAAAGCCACAAGCTCACGCGGTGCCACCCAATTTCGGCAACCGGTAACGCCCCGGTGCCCTTTCCAAGCGTATTCTTTTGTCCTTTGCTCCGCCATGTGTCACTCATGGCATCATCACCATTTCAATATACCGCAAAAGCCGCTTTTTGTCAATGTTTTTTTCTCTTTGCTATTGCTTTTTTTTCGAGAGTATGGTATACTAAGGACGATAAAGGAAAGCGTACACTTCCTTTAGGTTAGGATTGTTTCATGTGAATGGCTGAGTGGGTTTCTGACCCGCTCTTTATTTTTGATCTCCCCAATAACGAAAGGAACAAGCAAGTTATGGCTATGAGCAAGCAGGCAATTGTTGCCCTGATTCGCCCCTGGGCCCTGTCGGCCTGTGAAACCGCCGGAGTAATCCTGTGGGACATTGAATACGTCCGGGAAGGCGGCGAAAACTACCTCCGGGTGTTCATCGATAAGGAAGATGGCATCGGCATTGAAGACTGCGAAAAGGTATCCCATATCATGAACGACATTCTGGATACCGAGGATCCCATCGAAGAGAGTTATTCCTTCCAAGTCTCCTCCCCCGGGATTGAGCGTGAGCTTCGCCTGCCCCACCATTTTGAGCGTTTCCTTGGGGAAGCGGTTCGGGTACGCCTTTATAAGGCCCTGGATGGCAACAAGGAATATATCGGTATTCTTTCCGCCTTTGACGACGACAACCTCACCCTGACCCTGGATGACGAAACCAACGTCACCTTCGAACGTACCGCCATTTCCAAGGTTAAGGTCTACTTTGAATTTTAATCTCAATCACATTTTGGAGGAATAACAGAAATGGGAGCTAACAGCGCACTGTTCGAGGCCCTTTACGCCCTTGAACGCGAAAAGAATATTTCCAAGGATTACATGCTGGAAAAGATCAAGACCGCCCTGGTCACTGCCGTAAAGCGCGAAAACGCCGTGGTCGAAATCGACGAAACCAAGAAGACCTTCCGCATGTTCTATATGATGAACGTGGTGGAAGAGGTCATGGACCCCGAAACCGAAATGACCTTGGACCAGGCACGGATTTATTCCAAGCGCGCCGTCATCGGCAGCACCGTGCAGGTGGAGGTCGCCACCAAGGATTTCAACCGCATCACCGCCAGCACCGCCAAGCAGGTTATCATCCAGGCTATCCGCGAAAGCGAACGGGGTAACATCTATAACGAGCTTTCCAGCAAGGCCCACGAAATTCTCAACGCTCTGGTCACCCGGGTGGATCCCAAGACCGGCAACATTTTCGTGGAAATCGGCGGCCGCGAAGAAGAAAGCGAAGCCGTCCTGCCTGTTTCCGAACAGATCAAGGGCGAAGTCCTTCGGGAAGGTGACCGTGTCAAGGTCTACCTGGTGGAAGTCCGCAAGGGTGCCAAGTCGGTATCCATGATTATTTCCCGCACCCACCCCGGCCTTGTCAAGCGTCTTTTCGAACTGGAAGTACCTGAAATTCACGACGGTGTTGTAGAAATCAAAAACATCGCCCGTGAAGCCGGCAGCCGTACCAAGATTTCGGTCTACTCCCCCTCTCCGGAAATTGATCCGGTGGGCGCCTGTGTCGGTCCCAAGGGAAGCCGTGTGGAAACCATCGTGGCGGCTCTGGGCGGCGAAAAGATCGATATCGTCCATTATTCCGAAAATCCTGCCGAGTACGTAAAGGAAGCCCTTTCTCCTTCCGACGTTACTTCGGTCACCCTGCTGGCTCCCGAAAAGATCTGCCGTGTCATCGTACCCGATGATCAGCTTTCCCTGGCCATCGGTAAGGAAGGTCAGAATGCCCGTCTTGCCGCCAAGCTCACCGGCATGAAGATCGATATCAAGCCGGAAAGCGCTGCCCAATAATAAATCACAAGCAACCAATCAGCAAAGGAGGATCGTATGCCGATTAAACCGAAAAAAGTACCCATGCGTATGTGTGTTTCCTGCCGGGAAATGAAGCCTAAGAAGGAGCTCATGCGGGTGGTGGTACCCACCGTGGACGGCGAATCCTCCGGAGAAGCCGTTCTGGACCTGAAGGGGAAAATGCCCGGCCGCGGAGCTTATCTGTGCCGTAACAGCGAATGTTTGAAAAAGGCACAAAAATCCCGGGCCGTGGAACGTGCACTGGAGTGCCAGGTTCCCGAAGCAACCTGGGAAGCCCTTGGAAATGAGGCGATGAAACCTGAAACCGACCAATAAAGCCCTCACTACCCTGGGGTTAGCCCGTCGGGCCGGAAAGCTCACCTACGGCGAAACGTCCTGCCGGGAAGCAATATCCCGGGAGCACGTAGCTCTCGTGATTTTGGCTTCGGATGCAGGGGAAAGCGTTAAACGAACTTTCACCCGCCTTTGTGAAGCGAAATCGATACCCATTTACACCATGCAAGAAACCAAAAGCGTTCTCGGCGCTGCCATCGGCAAAGCGATTTGTTCGGTGGTGACCGTTAATAATAAGGGGTTTGCGGATTCCATCCTCGCAAGCGCCGAACATCATATCGGAGGTGGCCATATTTGAGTATAATTAAGTACCGTCTTTCTGAAGTGGCAAAGGATTTTGATCTGCAAAGTAAAGAAATCGCTTCCATCCTTGCCCAGTATGCAACCGCACCCAAAAGCAACCAAAAGGTGCTGGAAGATGACGAGTTGAATATCATCTTCGACATTTTGACCCAGG
>JAFYNU010000036.1 GCA_017547975.1 Clostridia bacterium | reverse complement strand
CCGGCAGTGCTCCCTATACCTTGCTGGATTATTTTCCAAAGGATTTCCTGATGTTTATCGACGAATCCCACGTGACGGTGCCCCAGGTACGAGGAATGTCCGCGGGAGACCGTGCCCGGAAGAAAATGCTTGTGGATTACGGCTTCCGCCTTCCCAGTGCTTACGACAACCGGCCTCTATATTTTGAAGAGTTTGAAAGCAAGATTAACCAGGTGATCTATGTCAGTGCCACCCCCCAGGAATACGAATTGGAACGGTCCTCTCAAATTGTGGAGCAGGTTATCCGTCCGACAGGCCTCCTGGATCCGGAAATCGAGGTCAAACCCACCGAAAACCAAATTGACGACCTGATGGATCAGATTGCAGAGCGTACGGCGGCGGGAGAGCGGGTTCTTGTTACAACCTTGACCAAAGCCATGGCGGAGGATTTGACTTCTTTCCTGACCACTGCCGGCGTGAAGGTTCGATATATGCATCACCAGGTAGAAAATACCGAGCGTATGGAGATCATTCGGGATCTACGGCTGGGTAAGTTTGACGTGCTCATCGGCATCAACCTGCTTCGGGAAGGGTTGGACCTGCCGGAAGTATCGCTGATTGCCGTATTGGATGCGGATAAAGAAGGGTTCCTTCGGAGCGAAACGTCCCTGATTCAGATTATCGGACGTGCCGCACGAAATGAACATGGTAAAGTCATTTTGTATGCCGATGGGATTACAAAATCCATGCGGTATGCCATTGGGGAGACCGAAAGAAGAAGAAAAATCCAAATGGCCTATAACGCGGAGCATGGCATCGTCCCCAAAACCATCCGCAAGGACGTTCGAGCAATTATAGACATGGAATCGGATGCCCCCGGGCACACAGAAAAAGAACGCAATATGACCGCCCGGGAGCGCCGGGAATTGATCGAATCGTTGGAAAAAAGTATGCGGGAAGCGGCGAAGCTCCTGGACTTCGAATACGCAGCCGAGCTTCGTGACCGCATTATTACCCTACGGGGTGAAGAATCAAAGAAAGGCAAAAAATGAAAAGTCATCTTGTTGTCAGGGGAGCAAGAGTCCACAACCTGAAGAGCGTAGACGTGGCCATTCCCCGGAACAAATTCACCGTCATCACCGGACTTTCCGGCTCGGGTAAATCTTCCCTTGCATTTGATACCATATATGCAGAGGGGCAGCGACGCTACGTGGAGTCGCTGTCCTCCTATGCGCGCCAGTTTTTGGGACAAATGGAAAAACCGGATATCGACTTTATTGATGGTTTGTCCCCGGCAATATCCATTGACCAAAAAACCACCTCCCGCAATCCCCGTTCCACCGTTGGCACGGTGACCGAAATCTATGACTATCTGCGGCTTCTCTATGCCAGGGCGGGAACGCCCCATTGCCCCAAATGCGGCAGAAAGATTGAAAAGCAGACGATTGATCAAATTCTGGATCAGGTGATGGCCTATCCGGAAGGAAGCCGTATTCTTGTCCTTGCCCCGAAGGTAAGACAGAAAAAAGGAGATCACAAGAAAATTCTGGAGGATGCGGCCCGAAGCGGTTACGTAAGAGCCAGGGTAGATGGTGAAATCCTGGACATTGGAGAATTTGAACTGGACAAGAATAAACGCCATACCATCGAGATCGTAGTGGACCGCCTTGTGGTGCGTCCCGGAACCGAAGGCCGGTTGGCCGATTCCCTGGAAACTGCTGCCGCACAAAGTGATGGGGTTATGGTGATCTATGATATGAAGAGGGAAGAGGACGCATTATTCTCCCTCAACTATAAGTGCGAGCATTGCGGTATTTCCCAGGAAGAACCGGAACCAAAGCTTTTTTCCTTCAACAATCCCATGGGGGCTTGTCCCGACTGTTCCGGAATTGGCTACACGATGCACGTGGAACCGGATTACCTGGTTCCGGATCGAAATTTGACCCTGCGGCAGGGTGCAATCCAGGCAAATGGATGGACGTATACCGACGAATCCTCCATGGCTACCATGTATTTTGATGGCATTGCCAAGGCTTTTGACGTGTCATTGGACGTGCCGGTAAAAGAATTAAGCGAGAAAGAACTGAATCTATTTTTATACGGTACCGACGGGGTAAAATTTCCCATGCGAT
>JAFYNU010000472.1 GCA_017547975.1 Clostridia bacterium | reverse complement strand
TACCCCTCCTCCCTGTTTCGGGAGAAATCCCTGGCCTTGCGGGCTCGCGGTATCACTCCCATCGCCCATATCATCTACTCCCTTCCCGGCGAAACCCGGGAGGATATGCTTTCCTCCGTCCGATATGCCGTAGAAAGCGGCATTGGCGGCATCAAAATCCACATGCTTTCCATTCTGGAAGGCACCCCCATGGCAAAACGCTATGCCGCCGATCCCTTTCCCCTCCTTTCCCTGGAGGAATACACCAACCTGATCATCGATACCCTGCGACGCCTGCCCCCCGATCTGGTGGTACACCGCTTTACCGGGGACGGTGCCAAACGGGACCTGATCGCCCCCCTGTGGACCGCCAATAAAAAGCACGTGCTCAATTACATGAACCATGCCTTTGAAAAGGCGGATCTTCACCAGGGTTCTCTCTATCCATTTTCCAAAGAAGGTGTCCCCCATTCATCCCATTGAGAATAGCTTCAAAAACGGCGTTCACGACGGTATTCCCGTGGCTCTGGGCTATCTTTCGGTGTCCTTTGCCTTTGGTTTAAGCGCCGTCGCCATGGGTATGCCGGTATGGTGTACCGTTTTGATTTCCCTTTGCAACGTCACCTCCGCCGGACAGTTTGCCGGGCTTCCTCTGATTCTTTCCGGTGCTCCCATGATTGAAATGATCATGTCTCAGTTGGTGATCAATCTGCGCTATGCCCTGATGTCCCTATCCCTTTCCCAAAAGCTGGTGCCGGGTATTTCAACCCCAAAACGCCTCGCCATCTCCTATGGCATCACCGACGAAATCTTTGCCATTTCGGTCAGCAAGGACAAGGAAGTTGGTTCCACCTACATGGCCGGACTGATTCTTGTACCGGTGGCTGGATGGACACTTGGAACTCTGCTGGGCGGCATCGCCAGCGGTTTCCTGCCCCAAATGCTGCAAAGCGCCCTGGGTATCGCCATTTACGCCATGTTTATCGCCATCGTGCTCCCTCCCTCCCGCCGCCATGCTCCCACCATGCGGGTAGTATTGGTATCGGTGATTTTGAGCTGTCTTTTTTATTACGTTCCGGGACTCAACAAGGTCTCTGCCGGTTTTACCATCATCATCTGCGGGGTGGCCGCCTCCCTATTCGGCGCTATCCTGTACCCAATCAAGGAGGAAACCGACCATGCCTGATCGTTTTTTCCTCTACCACATCCTTATGGCAGGGGTTACCTACCTGATTCGAATGCTTCCCTTGACCCTGTTCCGCAGGAAAATTGAAAGCCGCCTGATTCGTTCCTTCCTTTTCTACATTCCCTATGCCGTACTGGCCGCCATGACCATTCCCGCTATTTTCTACGCAACCGACAGCGTCCTTGCGGCGGTCATCGGACTTGCAGTTGCCTGTGTTCTGGCATGGTTGGAGAAGGGGCTTTTGACGGTAGCCATTTCCTCCTGCATCACGGTATTCATTGTGGAACGGATTCTTGCATTTCTTGGTTAAAGGTTGACGCTCCCCCCCCTATTGTGCTATAATATATTGATAGGATTTTTCATTTCTGTTCCGGCGGATTGGCCGGAATTACGACGATTTTGATCAACCGATTGGAGTTCCTTTATGT
>JAFYNU010000471.1 GCA_017547975.1 Clostridia bacterium | reverse complement strand
TTGATGTACTTGGGATATGTCGTCCATGGCAGTTTCTACGCAGCACTCCCGTTGGCAATCCTTCTTCTTTGGGATATATGGCAGGTTTTGATTTCTCTTTGGTTGCATGCTGGAGAATACATGCCAAAAAGCATTACGGGTAAAAGTCCGATGTATCTTGCCTGGATGCGCTCAGGACTTCGGATTCTTACCCTTCCGCATGATGTCTGGATTACACAAAAAGCCATCTGGACCGCCCTATGGCGTCTGCTGATTTCCGGAAAAAACAGGCTTTCCTGGCATGATGATAAATCGACCGATCAAACTGCCGCAAGCTATATCAAGCGCTTCCTACCGACATCCTTGATAGGAGGCTTCTTTGTCCCCATTCTCTTCCCCGTATGGATTTGGGGAGGAAGGGTTCTCTTTTCGCTTTCCCGAACGAAACAAAAACAAGAGGTCGATCCGCAAACACGAAACTATCTTCGGGAAATATGTTCCGATTCCATGGAGGTCATGCGCCAACTGTGCTCCCCGGAATGGGGTTATCTCCCTGCGGATCACATACAGTTCTTCCCATACAAAGGCATTACAAAAGCTACGTCTCCCACCAATATTGGAATGGCTTTGCTGGCTTTTTTGTCTTACAAGGATCTAAATCTGGCAGATGCAGACTCCTTTTTGCTAATCTCCCGGCGTATGCTGGATACGTTGGAAACCCTGCCGCGGTATCGGGGACATTATTACAATTGGTACGATGTGACCACCCTTCAGCCAACCGAACCCAAAATGATTTCCAGTGTGGATAGCGGCAATCTTTGTGCCTGCCTTTACAGCTTTGCCGAAGGAATGCAGTCTTTGGGGTATAGAGATACCGCCTGTAAAGCGATACGACTTGCAGACGAAATGCGGTTTGACGTATTCTACGATAAGGACACCAAACTTCTTTCGGTGGGCATCCAGGAGAGCGGTGTGGTTCTTGACAATCGCTACGACCTCTATGAAAGTGAGGCGCGAATGGCATCCTATCTGGGCTGTGCCAGGGGCGAGTTACCGCTTTCCCACTGGAAAGCATTGGGACGTCCGGTCATGACATGGAAAGGATATGCCGGGGCTGCCTCTTGGTCAGGGACGATGTTTGAATATCTCACGCCCCATATCTTTCTAAAGGCACCGCTCGGCAGCTTATGCCGGGAAGGGGAGGCCTTTGCCGTGCTGATGCAGAAATATCATGGGCAACGGAACAAACTGCCATGGGGAATTTCCGAAAGCTGCTTTTATGGATTTGATCCGGAATTTTCCTATCGCTACAAGGCGAACGGTGTTTCCGGAACAGCCCTTGCACCCCGCCGAAACGGGGAATATATCATTGCTCCTTATGCCGCCTGTATGGCATTGGAATATGATGGCTCCGTCAAGAATTTGCAAAAAATACAAGCATTGGGCGGACGCGGCAACTACAGCTTCTATGAAGCGTTGGATGCCACCAATGGGCAAAATCCGGTAGAGTGCTATATGTCCCACCATA
>JAFYNU010000470.1 GCA_017547975.1 Clostridia bacterium | reverse complement strand
ATCGGTCACCGGGGAGATCCCCTTTGGAGGGCGAAGCAACCAGTTTTTGCATAACGAACCCCTTTATATCTCGCTTTGCGAAATGGAGGCACGACGGCTGATGGAAAAGGGAGATGCCGAAAGAGCCGCGAAGCTCCGGGGGGCCGCAAGGCTTGCCGCCGAGCACACCTGGCAGAAAATGAACGAGGAACCCCTGGGCCACATGAAGAATCACTACCACGTGGATAGCTTCATTGGGGCGGAGGGCTACGGCTACTTCAACAAATACATGATCACCGCCGCCACCAATATCTACCTGGGGCTTCTGTTTGCCGACGAATCGGTGATTCCCTGTGAGCCGGCGGCGAAAACCGGCGGATACGCAGCGGTCACAAGCGATGCCTTTCACAAGGTGTTTTTGAATGCCGGGGGTTACTTCCTGGAATTCGATACTGCTGCCGACTTCCACTACGATGCCTGCGGCCTTGGCCGAATCCACAAGGCGGGGGTGCCCTCTGCCCTGTGCCTGACGGTACCCTTCCCCGGGGAGCATCCAAGCTACGGCCTGGAAGCCCCAAATCGGGGCCCCATGTCGCTTTGCTCGGCGGTGGGGGATCTGGTGGGGGCGGAAAAAACCTACCGCCTGCGCCATGCAGAGGCCGCGCCGGAGGCGGGGGAGGTCAGCTTCGACGTAACCCTGTCCCCCGAGATTACCGTCACAGAAGGCTATCGCGTCACCGAAAATGGGGTGGAGATCACCCTTTCGGGTCACCCGGATGTGGAGTACTGCATCCCGGTGTTTGAGTTTGACGGCCTTAACACCACCGAAATTACCAAAACCTCCCGCGAAATCACCGTTACCTACCAGGGGAGCAAATGCACCTGGCAGGCGGAGGGGATTGGGGAGGATTACACCTTCTATTACAACCGCAACGGACGCTACCGGGTCTACCGGGCCAGGGCGAAGGAATTCTTCCTGACCCTGGAATGATTTCCCTATCACAAAAAGGAGGCGTGACTCTATGAAAGGCTCCAACAAACTGACCCATCGGCCCTATTTCCCGCCCAACGTGGCCCATCGCCGGCAAGCCCCCTACATTTGCCGCCTGGCACCCGGGGAGTTCGGGTTTGAGTTGGAATGGCTGCCCCTGGAATCCACCGGGCCCTATAATCTGTGCTACGGGGTTCGGGGTTCCGAAGATTACCAGACCGTTCCCCTTTTGGACCCTGTGATGAAGGTATGGGGGCTGGAGCCAGATACCGATTACGAGGTGTTTATCCTGGCAAAAGGGGTCAAAAGCGCCACCCGGCTCCTTCGCACCGGCGCCATTCCGGAGGGGGCTACCGTCATCAACTACCTCCACCCGGAGGATCCCCAGTACGATTTCAGCGGCCGTTACCTTTGTTCCCCCTGCCTGGCCCGTACCCAAAGCGGCAGACTGGTGGCGGGAATGGACCTTTTCGGGGGACAAATGGCCCAAAATCTGATCCTGCTTTTCAAGTCGGAGGATGATGGCAAGACCTGGCGCTACATGACCGACCTCTATCCCTTCTATTGGGGCAGCCTGTTCACCCATCGGGGCGTGCTTTACATGCTGGGTCTTACCACCGAGTACGGTAACCTGCAAATCGCCGCCTCCTATGACGAGGGGGAAAGCTGGACGGCTCCGGTGACCCTCTTTTACGGTTCCAACGTGCTTTGCCGCTACGGCGGTGTGCACCGGGCGCCCATGCACGTGGTGGAGGATGGGGGCAGACTCTATACTTCCTGCGAATACGGGTGCTGGGCAATGGGTTCCCACCTGCCGGCGGTCCTGTCGGTGGATCGTGATGCCGACCTGCTGGACCCGGAAAACTGGACCCGGTCGGAACTTTTGCACTTTGATGGCGAATGGAAGGAAGCTGCCGGTACCCAGGGGGATACCATGGAGGGCAACATCGTCCGGGATCCCGATGGAAAGCTGTATAACTACCTGCGCTGGAAGGTGGGAAGCTACCTCCGGCTGAAGATCAACGAAGAAGACCCGGATGCTCCCCTGGAGTTTGCGGGCATCATCCCGGCACCGGTGTCCAACTCCATGTTCCGGGTCATTCCCCACGACGGCAAGTACACCTGGATCACCAACCGGGTCACCGAAAAGGTGGCGGCTTTCGGGCGGGGGTGCCAGCGGAGCGTGCTTTCGGTGTTGGAAAGCCGGGACAACCGGAATTTCACCCTGTGCTACGATGTGGTCAACCGGGAGGAGGAGGACCCCGAATACACCGGGTTCCAGTATCCCGTCCATCTTTACGAAGGGGACAAGCTTTCGCTGGTGGTACGGTCGGGCTTCAACGGCGCCCACAACGCTCACTACGCCAACTATTCCCTCTTTTTCCGATTTGAGTTATAAGGAGAAATAAAAATGGATAACAAAATCTGGTTCAAACAAGCAAAATTCGGGATGATGATCCATTTCGGCCTCTATTCCATCCCCGCCGGGGAATGGAAGGGACAGCGCATGGACGACATTGGGGAATGGCTCCAGGCCCATTTCCGTATTCCCTGCGCTGAATACAGTCAGCTTGCCAATATCTTCAACCCCATTTATTTCAACGCAGAGGAATGGGTGAAGATCGCCAAGGATGCGGGGATGCAGTATTTTGTCATCACCAGCAAGCACCACGACGGCTTTTGCCTGTTCAATTCGGCCTACGACGATTACAATGTGGTGAAGGCTACCCCCTTCGGTCGGGACATCATTGCCGAGATCGGGGAGGCTTGCTACAAGCATGGCCTCAAACTGGGGCTTTACTATTCCCAGGAGCTGGATTGGCACGAGCCCAACGGCGGCGGCTACACCCGCCCCCACGACCACATCGGCAACGGGGGCCGTTTTGACGTGGCATGGACCAACGACTGGGATTTCCCGGAAAACCACAAGAAGAATTTCACCCAGTGTTTTGAAAGCAAAATCAAGACCCAGGTGAAGGAAATCCT